>NZ_JBQZXE010000055.1:0-23932 GCF_053555855.1 Shigella sp. SIG3 | reverse complement strand
GGTTTGACAGGCACAATCTTGGCACGGGGGGAGCTTGTCACAACTCTGAATCGCCCTGGCGCGACTGGTACTTGTTTAGTGATGATGGCACGGCGCTCGACTGGCTTGGCTATGCCAGCTTGCCGAAGCTGGATTATCAGTCGGAAAGTCTGGTGAATGAAATTTATCGCGGGGAAGACAGTATTGTCCGCCACTGGCTGAAAGCGCCGTGGAATATGGACGGCTGGCGGCTGGATGTGGTGCATATGCTGGGGGAGGCGGGTGGGGCGCGCAATAATATGCAGCACGTTGCCGGGATCACCGAAGCGGCGAAAGAAACCCAGTCGGAAGCGTATATTGTCGGCGAACATTTTGGCGATGCACGGCAATGGTTACAGGCCGATGTGGAAGATGCTGCCATGAACTATCGTGGCTTCACATTCCCGTTGTGGGGATTTCTTGCCAATACCGACATCTCTTATGATCCGCAGCAAATTGACGCCCAAACCTGTATGGCCTGGATGGATAATTACCGCGCAGGGCTTTCTCATCAACAACAATTACGTATGTTTAATCAGCTCGATAGCCACGATACTGCGCGATTTAAAACGCTGCTCGGTCGGGATATTGCGCGCCTGCCGCTGGCGGTGGTCTGGCTGTTCACCTGGCCTGGTGTACCGTGCATTTATTACGGTGATGAAGTGGGACTGGATGGTAAAAACGATCCGTCTTGCCGTAAACCGTTCCCCTGGCAGGTGGAAAAGCAGGATACGGCGTTATTCGCGCTGTACCGGCGAATGATTGTGCTGCGTAAGAAAAGTCAGGCGCTGCGTCGTGGCGGCTGTCAGGTGCTGTATGCGGAAGATAACGTAGTGGTATTTGTCCGCGTGCTGAATCAGCAACGTGTACTGGTGGCAATCAACCGTGGCGAGGCCAGTGAAGTGGTGCTACCCGCGTCACCGTTTCTCAATGCCGTGCAATGGCAATGCAAAGAAGGGCATGGGCAACTGACTGACGGGATTCTGGCTTTGCCTGCCATTTCGGCTACGGTATGGATGAACTAACGTTTTATAACGCCTTGTGTGACGCCTGCGCCATCATCCGCGGATAAAACTGCCAGAAGCGGGTTTCGAGGGCGTCATAATGAGCGTCTAAATCGTACCAGGAGTCACGCAGGGCATCCAGACGTGGGCGGCGGCTTGCCATGCCGTTTAACACGTTCTGGATGAAATCCATATCGCGATAGCGCACCAGCCACTGCTCTGACCACAAGTAATTGTTCAGATTGATAAAACGTGGCGGTGAGTCCGGCAAAATCGTCATCACTTGCTCGCGGGCATAACAGACAAATTCCTGTAGTGGAAAGTCCGGCGACAGCTGCGACCAGTGGCGGGAAAGAAAGTGATCCCACATGACATCCAGCGTAATAGGCGCAACGCGGCGCGTTTCACTACGAAACCACTCCCGTGCTTCGCGGACTTCCGGCAGATTGTCAGTCAATACGTCGATGCATATGAATGCCAGCCACGACGTCGGGCGGAAAACTTTCTTCAGGATTTCCGCGTACGAAATCAGCCAGTAAATTGCCAGAAAGCGAGCTTTCCGCGAGATGGGCTAAATGCAGGTGAGCTAAAAAATTCATCGATTATATTCTATCCAAAGGGGGGTAAAGGTTGCAGGGAGAGCGCCCCGGCACTAGACTACCCGACTCTTATTTTAGTCTGAGTCAGTGTCATGCGCGTTACCGATTTCTCCTTTGAATTGCCCGAATCCCTGATTGCCCACTATCCCATGCCTGAACGCAGTAGCTGTCGTTTACTGTCGCTGGACGGGCCGACGGGTGCGCTGACGCACGGTACTTTCACCGATTTACTCGATAAGCTCAACCCCGGCGATCTTCTGGTTTTTAATAATACCCGCGTGATCCCGGCGCGTCTGTTTGGGCGTAAAGCCAGCGGCGGTAAGATTGAAGTGCTGGTTGAGCGGATGCTCGACGACAAACGCATTCTTGCGCATATTCGCGCCTCGAAAGCGCCAAAACCTGGCGCAGAACTGTTGCTGGGCGATGACGAAAGTATCAACGCAACAATGACCGCGCGCCACGGCGCACTGTTTGAAGTCGAATTTAATGATGAACGCTCGGTACTGGATATCCTCAACAGCATCGGCCATATGCCGCTGCCGCCGTATATCGATCGTCCGGACGAAGACGCTGACCGCGAACTTTATCAAACCGTTTATAGCGAAAAACCGGGCGCGGTTGCAGCCCCGACCGCTGGTCTGCATTTTGACGAGCCTTTGCTGGAAAAATTACGCGCCAAAGGCGTGGAGATGGCGTTTGTGACGTTGCACGTTGGTGCGGGCACCTTCCAGCCGGTGCGCGTCGACACCATTGAAGATCACATCATGCACTCGGAATACGCTGAAGTACCGCAGGATGTGGTAGACGCGGTACTGGCGGCGAAAGCGCGCGGTAACCGGGTGATTGCGGTTGGCACCACTTCAGTACGTTCGCTGGAAAGCGCGGCACAGGCGGCAAAAAACGATCTTATCGAACCGTTCTTTGACGATACCCAAATCTTTATCTATCCGGGCTTCCAGTACAAAGTGGTCGATGCGCTGGTGACGAACTTCCACTTGCCAGAGTCGACGCTGATTATGCTGGTTTCGGCCTTTGCCGGTTATCAACACACCATGAATGCCTATAAAGCGGCGGTAGAAGAGAAATATCGCTTTTTTAGTTACGGTGATGCGATGTTTATCACGTACAATCCGCAGGCAATTAATGAGCGCGTCGGGGAGTAATTCCGCGGCGCTGGTTTAAACGTTGGACTGTTTTTCTGACGTAGTGGAGAAAAAATGAAATTTGAACTGGACACCACCGACGGTCGCGCACGCCGTGGCCGCCTGGTCTTTGATCGTGGCGTAGTGGAAACGCCTTGTTTTATGCCTGTTGGCACCTACGGCACCGTAAAAGGGATGACGCCGGAAGAAGTTGAAGCCACTGGCGCGCAAATTATCCTCGGCAACACTTTCCACCTGTGGCTGCGCCCGGGCCAGGAAATCATGAAACTGCACGGCGATATGCACGATTTTATGCAGTGGAAAGGACCGATTCTTACCGACTCCGGCGGCTTCCAGGTCTTCAGCCTTGGTGATATTCGTAAAATCACCGAACAGGGCGTTCACTTCCGTAACCCGATCAACGGCGACCCGATTTTCCTCGACCCGGAAAAGTCGATGGAGATTCAGTACGATCTTGGTTCGGATATCGTCATGATCTTTGATGAGTGTACGCCGTATCCTGCTGACTGGGATTACGCAAAACGCTCTATGGAGATGTCTCTGCGTTGGGCGAAGCGTAGCCGTGAGCGTTTTGACAGTCTTGGTAACAAAAATGCGTTATTTGGTATAATTCAGGGCAGTATTTACGAAGATTTACGTGATATATCTGTTAAAGGTCTGGTAGATATCGGCTTTGATGGCTACGCTGTCGGCGGTCTGGCTGTGGGTGAGCCGAAAGCAGATATGCACCGTATTCTGGAGCATGTGTGTCCGCAAATTCCGGCAGACAAACCGCGTTACCTGATGGGCGTTGGTAAACCGGAAGACCTGGTTGAAGGCGTACGTCGCGGTATCGATATGTTTGACTGCGTAATGCCAACCCGCAACGCCCGAAATGGTCATTTGTTCGTGACCGATGGCGTGGTGAAAATCCGCAATGCGAAATATAAGAGCGATACTGGCCCACTCGATCCTGAGTGTGATTGCTACACCTGTCGCAATTATTCACGCGCTTACTTGCATCATCTCGACCGTTGCAACGAAATATTAGGCGCGCGACTCAACACCATTCATAACCTTCGTTACTACCAGCGTTTGATGGCGGGTTTACGCAAGGCTATTGAAGAGGGTAAATTAGAGAGCTTCGTAACTGATTTTTACCAGCGTCAGGGGCGAGAAGTACCACCTTTGAACGTTGATTAATATTAATAATGAGGGAAATTTAATGAGCTTTTTTATTTCTGATGCGGTAGCGGCAACGGGTGCACCGGCGCAAGGTAGCCCGATGTCTTTGATTTTGATGCTGGTGGTATTCGGTCTGATTTTCTATTTCATGATCCTGCGTCCACAGCAGAAGCGCACCAAAGAACACAAAAAGCTGATGGACTCCATTGCCAAAGGTGATGAAGTTCTGACGAACGGTGGCCTGGTTGGTCGCGTAACCAAAGTAGCGGAAAACGGCTACATTGCTATCGCGCTGAATGACACCACTGAAGTAGTTATTAAACGTGACTTCGTAGCTGCCGTCCTGCCGAAAGGCACCATGAAGGCGCTGTAATTAAAATTTTTCCCTAAGGGAATTGCCGTGTTAAACCGTTATCCTTTGTGGAAGTACGTCATGCTGATCGTGGTGATTGTCATCGGTCTGCTGTATGCGCTTCCCAACCTGTTTGGTGAGGATCCGGCTGTTCAGATCACTGGTGCGCGCGGAGTCGCCGCCAGTGAGCAAACGCTGATCCAGGTCCAGAAAACGTTACAAGAAGAAAAAATAACTGCTAAGTCTGTGGCACTGGAAGAGGGCGCTATTCTTGCGCGCTTCGACTCCACTGACACCCAGTTGCGCGCTCGTGAAGCATTAATGGGCGTTATGGGTGACAAATACGTCGTGGCGCTTAACCTTGCCCCGGCAACGCCGCGCTGGCTGGCAGCTATTCATGCTGAGCCGATGAAGCTCGGCCTTGACCTGCGTGGCGGCGTTCACTTCCTGATGGAAGTGGATATGGACACCGCGCTTGGCAAACTCCAGGAACAAAATATCGATAGCCTACGCAGTGACCTGCGCGAAAAGGGCATCCCGTATACCACTGTTCGTAAAGAAAACAACTACGGCCTGAGCATCACTTTCCGCGATGCTAAAGCTCGTGATGAAGCCATTGCGTATCTGAGCAAGCGCCATCCGGACCTGGTGATTAGCAGCCAGGGCAGCAACCAGCTGCGTGCGGTAATGAGCGATGCTCGTCTGAGTGAAGCGCGTGAATATGCGGTGCAGCAGAACATTAATATCCTGCGTAACCGTGTAAACCAACTTGGCGTGGCGGAGCCGGTGGTTCAGCGTCAGGGTGCTGACCGTATCGTTGTTGAACTGCCTGGTATTCAGGACACTGCGCGTGCGAAAGAGATTCTGGGCGCGACGGCAACGCTGGAATTCCGTCTGGTAAACACCAATGTTGATCAGGCCGCTGCGGCATCCGGTCGCGTACCGGGCGACTCTGAAGTGAAACAGACCCGCGAAGGTCAGCCGGTTGTGCTGTACAAACGCGTAATTCTGACTGGTGACCATATCACCGACTCCACTTCCAGCCAGGACGAATACAACCAGCCGCAGGTTAACATCTCGCTCGATAGCGCTGGTGGCAACATTATGTCTAACTTCACCAAGGACAACATCGGCAAACCGATGGCAACCCTGTTTGTGGAGTACAAAGACAGCGGTAAGAAAGATGCAAATGGTCGTGCGGTTCTGGTGAAACAGGAAGAGGTGATTAACATCGCCAACATCCAGTCTCGTCTGGGTAACAGCTTCCGTATCACCGGCATCAACAACCCGAACGAAGCCCGTCAGCTGTCACTGCTGCTGCGTGCCGGTGCGTTGATCGCGCCGATTCAGATTGTTGAAGAACGTACAATTGGCCCGACCCTGGGTATGCAGAACATTGAGCAGGGGCTGGAGGCTTGCCTTGCCGGTCTGCTGGTTTCTATTCTGTTCATGATCATCTTCTATAAGAAGTTTGGTCTGATTGCGACCAGTGCTCTGATTGCCAACTTGATCTTGATCGTCGGTATTATGTCGCTGTTGCCAGGCGCAACACTGAGTATGCCAGGTATCGCGGGTATCGTCTTAACCCTTGCGGTAGCGGTCGATGCGAACGTACTGATCAACGAACGTATTAAAGAAGAGTTGAGCAACGGACGTACTGTTCAACAGGCAATTGATGAAGGTTATCGTGGCGCATTCAGTTCTATCTTCGATGCGAACATCACCACGCTGATTAAAGTCATCATCCTGTACGCAGTGGGTACCGGGGCAATTAAAGGGTTCGCGATTACTACCGGTATCGGTGTGGCGACGTCGATGTTTACCGCGATTGTCGGTACGCGTGCCATCGTAAACCTGCTATATGGCGGCAAGCGCGTCAAGAAGCTGTCAATCTGAGGAGTGCGATGTGGCACAGGAATATACTGTTGAACAACTAAACCACGGCCGTAAAGTCTATGACTTTATGCGCTGGGACTACTGGGCTTTCGGCATCTCTGGTCTGCTGTTAATCGCTGCTATCGTTATTATGGGCGTGCGCGGCTTTAACTGGGGGCTGGATTTCACCGGTGGTACGGTTATCGAAATTACGCTCGAAAAACCGGCTGAAATTGACGTAATGCGTGATGCATTGCAAAAAGCCGGTTTTGAAGAGCCAATGCTGCAAAACTTTGGTAGCAGCCACGACATCATGGTCCGTATGCCGCCTGCTGAAGGCGAAACCGGCGGTCAGGTGCTGGGCAGCCAAGTTCTGAAGGTGATTAACGAATCCACCAATCAGAATGCAGCAGTGAAGCGTATTGAGTTCGTCGGTCCGAGCGTGGGGGCAGACCTTGCGCAAACCGGTGCGATGGCGTTGATGGCAGCGCTGCTGTCTATCCTCGTGTACGTAGGTTTCCGCTTTGAGTGGCGACTGGCGGCAGGGGTGGTTATTGCGCTGGCGCACGACGTTATCATTACGCTGGGTATTTTGTCGTTATTCCATATCGAGATTGACCTGACCATTGTGGCATCGTTGATGTCGGTTATCGGTTACTCGCTTAACGACAGTATCGTGGTATCGGACCGAATTCGTGAAAACTTCCGCAAGATCCGTCGCGGTACGCCTTACGAAATCTTTAACGTGTCCTTGACCCAGACGCTGCACCGTACCTTGATCACATCCGGTACTACCTTGATGGTTATCCTGATGCTGTATCTCTTCGGTGGTCCGGTACTGGAAGGCTTCTCGCTGACCATGCTTATCGGTGTTTCCATCGGCACTGCATCTTCCATCTACGTAGCATCTGCGTTGGCTCTGAAACTGGGTATGAAGCGCGAACACATGTTGCAGCAGAAAGTGGAAAAAGAAGGGGCGGATCAGCCGTCAATTCTGCCTTAATCAAGTTCCCGTTGATGTTGAAAATCCCGGTCAGAAGATCGGGATTTTTTTTGATGTATGGAGATTGCGAAAATCCCCGCATCTTGGGAAACTGCGCGTAACCCTACATTTCATCCAGGTAACTTTTCATGGCTATCATCCCAAAAAACTATGCACGGTTAGAAAGCGGCTATCGCGAAAAAGCATTAAAAATCTATCCGTGGGTCTGCGGTCGCTGTTCCCGCGAGTTTGTTTATTCTAACCTGCGTGAACTTACCGTTCACCACATTGATCACGACCATACCAATAACCCGGAAGATGGCAGTAACTGGGAATTGTTGTGTCTCTATTGCCACGATCATGAGCATTCGAAATATACCGAAGCGGATCAGTATGGTACGACCGTTATCGCAGGGGAAGATGCGCAGAAAGATGTCGGTGAAGCGAAGTACAACCCATTCGCTGATCTGAAAGCGATGATGAACAAGAAGAAGTGATTAAAACGTAAAATTGCCTGATGCGCTACGCTTATCAGGCCTACGTTATTTCAGCAATATATTGAATTTACGTGCTTTTGTGGGCCGGACAAAGCGTTTACGCCGCATCCGGCATGAACAAAGCACATGTTGTTAACAATCAGAAATGCCGGGAATAAATCCCGGCATTTTCATAATCAGAAGTTGTAACCTACTACCAGGTAACCACCCCAGCCGGTAGAGCGAACGTTGAAGTTGCCGTTGCCGAAGTTCAGTTCTGCATCGTCGTTCCACTGACCACCGTCGTGCCAGTAACGAGCTACGACAGAGTAGTGCCAGTGATCGTAGTTCAGAGCCAGAATATGGCTGGAAGCGATAGAGTTATTAGTACGGGTCTTAATACCGTTGATTGCGTTACCGCTGTCATCCCCTAAATCGGAACCCCAGTCGAAGTTGGTGAAGCCGATGTAGCTCAGCTGACCGCCCCACAGATCGGTAATCGGCACAAAGTATTTAATTTTGAAACGGTAACCGTCCCACTCGTTTTCGTTCGCTGCGCCATAGTTCTGCCACTGGTATTTCGCATAGACGTTCATGGACAGGCTCATCGGCAGGCCAGTGTCGATATCGGTACCCAGACCCATGTACCAGGTGCTCTGGCGACCATCTTTATTACGACCCATGTCGTAAATGTAGTTGTTCGCGAAGTACCACTCTTTGAACGGACCGAAGCTAAGGTCAGTATTGGTCAGCTTGTCGATGGAGAAACGTGGTTCGATTTCCATAAACAGCGGAGAACCGTGGTTCCAGATACCTTTAGCATCGGAGTTACCGCCGAAGAATACCGGCGCATCCGCATAACCATAGAAGTCGAACCAGTCTTTTTTAGCGAATGCTTCGTACTCAAGGTAGGTATCGTTGCGGATCTGCGGTCCGAAACGGGTGTGATAGCTTCCGACAACGTTAACGCTCTGGTGCCACCAGTCGGAAAGATACTGCGGTTTGTCGTTTTCAGCTGCGTTGACAGTAAAAGACGAAGAGAGCGCCAGTACCGCACCGGCTGCCAGTAATGTTTTTTTCATATGTATGCCACTGTTTGAAAATCCCTTGCGGGAGTGAAAAAGGCGCAAATTGCGTTTCTAAATATTTCGTATACAGAGGAGCCTATTATAAAAATCATTGCTCACAAAAATATGTTTCGTTTCACAGTTCTATCATTTACGTAATCGATTGCGTTCACGTTTACACACATTCGGGCGGGGATTGTACTGACTTTCGCCCTTGTTGCAAACTTTTACTATCAATCCAAGTGATGTAAGCAGAGTAACAAAATGACGGGGAAAGATGTTGCGGGACGCACAAAATCGTCCCAAAATACGTTTACTGCATAACAGGTTGAATGTCGTGGATACGTACAAAGCCTAACTGATCCACAGAAATCCCCTTTAATTGTAACGGAATATCAACATCGCTGGGGGCGAGGACGCTGGCAGGGGCATTAATCAATTGATTCTGCACATTGATTTCCTGAAAGTTGTCTATTGTTCCCTGAATTTGCCCATATTCAACAGTTCCGCTGAATGCGGGCAAGGGATCATTCGACTCACCCTGAATACGTAGTGTAAGGGTGGTGCCATCTGTATCAGGCGTAATATTCACCAGCGACATACGTAAAGTACCGATCTGGCTTTCCAGTCTTGCCGGTGTTTTCGCTCCAGGCAGAAGGTAAACCCCACTGCTGGATTTTGCATTCAGCCTGTTTTGCTGAGTGATTTTGACTGTTTCTTGATTGAGTTGCGTCATCTCCTGGTTCAGCGTGCTGACGCTGTGTTTCATCTGTCGCACTTCACTTTGCTGCACACAGGCGCTAAGGCTGAACAGGCTTCCCAGCAGGAGCAGTCGAAAAACGTTAGTATTCATAGGTCGTCCCTTTCTCGTCGCAATTAGCCTAATGGTAGAGGGTAAAAGCAGCGAAAGCATCGATCCTTTATCTCAAAAGCGTTGCGCCTTTGTTGTATCGTCAGTTCAGGGTAAAATAGATTTCCGTTAACCACCTGGTCAGGACGCCGTATGCATTGCCCATTCTGTTTCGCCGTGGACACTAAGGTAATTGACTCTCGTCTCGTGGGCGAGGGTTCATCCGTACGCCGCCGTCGGCAGTGTCTGGTGTGTAATGAACGTTTCACCACCTTTGAAGTGGCGGAGCTGGTTATGCCGCGTGTTGTAAAAAGCAACGACGTGCGTGAACCGTTTAATGAAGAGAAATTGCGTAGCGGAATGCTGCGGGCGCTGGAAAAACGTCCGGTGAGTTCCGATTACGTTGAAATGGCAATCAATCATATTAAATCGCAGCTGCGCGCCACCGGTGAGCGCGAAGTACCGAGCAAGATGATTGGCAATCTGGTGATGGAGCAATTGAAAAAGCTCGATAAAGTCGCCTATATCCGTTTTGCCTCTGTCTACCGCAGTTTCGAAGATATCAAAGAATTTGGCGAAGAGATCGCGCGCCTGGAGGACTAAGCCGTGCAGGACGAGTATTACATGGCGCGGGCGCTAAAGCTGGCGCAACGAGGACGTTTTACCACCCACCCCAACCCGAATGTCGGGTGCGTCATTGTCAAAGATGGCGAAATTGTCGGTGAAGGTTACCACCAACGAGCGGGTGAACCACATGCCGAAGTACACGCGTTGCGTATGGCGGGTGAAAAAGCCAAAGGCGCAACGGCGTATGTGACACTCGAACCCTGTAGCCATCATGGCCGTACGCCACCGTGCTGTGACGCACTCATCGCCGCTGGCGTAGCGCGCGTGGTCGCAGCGATGCAAGATCCTAACCCGCAGGTCGCTGGGCGTGGACTTTACCGTCTGCAACAGGCTGGCATTGACGTCAGCCACGGGCTGATGATGAGTGAAGCCGAGCAATTGAATAAAGGCTTTCTCAAGCGGATGCGCACCGGCTTTCCTTATATTCAGTTAAAACTTGGCGCATCGCTTGATGGCCGCACGGCGATGGCGAGCGGCGAAAGCCAGTGGATCACTTCGCCTCAGGCGCGGCGCGACGTACAACGACAGCGCGCACAAAGTCATGCCATTTTAACCAGCAGCGCCACGGTGCTGGCGGATGATCCAGCCTTAACAGTGCGTTGGTCTGAACTGGATGAACAAACTCAGGCGCTCTACCCGCAACAAAATCTCCGCCAGCCAGTACGTATTGTGATTGATAGCCAAAATCGCGTGACGCCGGAACATCGCATTGTGCAGCAGCCCGGCGAAACCTGGTTCGCGCGTACGCAGGAAGATTCTCGTGAGTGGCCGGAAACGGTGCGTACCTTGCTGATTCCAGAGCATAAAGGTCATCTGGATCTGGTTGTACTGATGATGCAACTGGGTAAACAGCAGATTAACAGCATCTGGGTGGAAGCGGGGCCAACGCTCGCTGGCGTATTGCTACAGGCGGGTTTAGTCGATGAACTGATTGTCTATATCGCACCTAAACTATTAGGCAGCGACGCCCGTGGATTATGCTCGCTGCCAGGGCTTGAGAAATTAGCCGACGCCCCCCAATTTAAATTCAAAGAGATACGTCATGTAGGCCCGGATGTTTGCCTGCATTTAGTGGGGGCATGATCTCCCGGCTCGAAAGGGAAGCAGCGCACGAAATATTATGCTAAAATCCGCCCCCCTGCGGGGCCATACTCGAACCCGAAGGAAGAAAATGAACATTATTGAAGCTAACGTTGCTACCCCGGACGCTCGCGTCGCCATCACCATCGCGCGTTTCAACAACTTTATCAATGACAGCCTGCTGGAAGGTGCAATTGACGCACTGAAACGTATCGGTCAGGTAAAAGATGAAAACATTACCGTTGTTTGGGTGCCTGGTGCCTATGAGCTGCCGCTGGCGGCGGGTGCACTGGCTAAAACCGGTAAATACGACGCGGTGATTGCGCTGGGTACGGTTATTCGTGGTGGCTCTGCCCACTTTGAATATGTCGCTGGTGGTGCAAGCAACGGCCTGGCGCATGTTGCCCAGGACAGCGAAATTCCGGTTGCTTTTGGGGTTCTGACCACTGAAAGCATTGAACAAGCGATCGAACGTGCTGGCACCAAAGCTGGCAACAAAGGTGCAGAAGCTGCACTGACCGCGCTTGAAATGATTAATGTATTGAAAGCCATCAAGGCCTGAAATTAGTAAGGGGAAATCCGTGAAACCTGCTGCTCGTCGCCGCGCTCGTGAGTGTGCCGTCCAGGCGCTCTACTCCTGGCAGTTGTCCCAGAACGACATCGCTGATGTTGAATACCAGTTCCTGGCTGAACAGGATGTAAAAGACGTTGACGTTCTGTACTTCCGTGAGCTGCTGGCCGGGGTGGCGACTAACACCGCATACCTCGACGGACTGATGAAGCCCTACCTGTCCCGCCTGCTGGAAGAACTGGGCCAGGTAGAAAAAGCAGTACTGCGCATTGCGCTGTACGAACTGTCTAAACGTAGTGATGTGCCATACAAAGTGGCCATTAACGAAGCGATCGAACTGGCGAAATCGTTCGGCGCAGAAGACAGCCATAAGTTCGTCAACGGCGTACTCGATAAAGCAGCACCTGTGATTCGCCCTAACAAAAAGTAATATCCAGGCCGGTAGATTCACGGAAGACTGTTCCATGATCGCCGGCCTTTTCTTTTTTACCTGCTGAGGCATAACGTATGGCATGTGGCGAGTTCTCCCTGATTGCCCGTTATTTTGACCGTGTAAGAAGTTCTCGTCTTGATGTCGAACTGGGCATCGGCGACGATTGCGCTCTTCTCAATATCCCCGAGAAACAGACCCTGGCGATCAGCACTGATACGCTGGTGGCGGGCAACCATTTCCTCCCTGATATCGATCCTGCTGATCTGGCTTATAAAGCACTGGCGGTGAACCTAAGCGATCTGGCAGCGATGGGGGCCGATCCGGCCTGGCTGACGCTGGCATTAACCTTACCGGACGTAGACGAAGCGTGGCTTGAGTCCTTCAGCGACAGTTTGTTTGATCTTCTCAATTATTACGATATGCAACTCATTGGCGGCGATACCACGCGTGGGCCATTATCAATGACGTTGGGTATCCACGGCTTTGTTCCGATGGGACGAGCCTTAACGCGCTCTGGGGCGAAACCGGGTGACTGGATCTATGTGACCGGTACACCGGGCGATAGCGCCGCCGGGCTGGCGATTTTGCAAAACCGTTTGCAGGTTGCCGATGCTAAAGATGCTGACTACTTGATCAAACGTCATCTCCGTCCATCGCCGCGTATTTTACAGGGGCAGGCACTGCGCGATCTGGCAAATTCAGCTATCGATCTCTCTGACGGTCTGATTTCCGATCTCGGGCATATCGTGAAAGCCAGCGACTGCGGCGCACGTATTGACCTGGCATTGCTGCCGTTTTCTGATGTGCTTTCTCGCCATGTTGAACCGGAACAGGCGCTGCGCTGGGCGCTCTCTGGCGGTGAAGATTACGAGTTGTGTTTCACGGTGCCGGAACTGAACCGTGGCGCGCTGGATGTTGCTCTCGGACACCTTGGCGTACCGTTTACCTGTATCGGGCAAATGACCGCCGATATCGAAGGGCTTTGTTTTATTCGTGACGGCGAACCTGTCACGTTTGACTGGAAAGGATATGACCATTTTGCCACGCCATAAAGATGTCGCGAAAAGTCGCCTGAAGATGAGTAATCCGTGGCATCTGCTTGCTGTCGGATTCGGAAGTGGATTAAGCCCAATCGTTCCTGGCACGATGGGATCGCTGGCGGCGATCCCTTTCTGGTATCTGATGACCTTTTTACCCTGGCAGCTCTACTCGCTGGTGGTGATGTTGGGGATCTGTATCGGCGTCTATCTTTGTCATCAAACGGCGAAAGATATGGGCGTGCACGATCACGGCAGCATTGTCTGGGACGAATTTATTGGTATGTGGATCACGCTCATGGCGCTGCCGACCAATGACTGGCAGTGGGTTGCCGCCGGGTTTGTGATTTTCCGTATTCTGGATATGTGGAAGCCGTGGCCGATCCGCTGGTTTGATCGCAATGTACATGGCGGCATGGGGATCATGATCGACGATATTGTCGCCGGGGTGATTTCCGCAGGCATCCTGTACTTTATCGGTCATCACTGGCCGCTGGGTATTCTGTCGTAGTTGTGCACCGATGCCTGATGTGACGCTTGTCACGTCTCATCAGGCCTGGACTCTTATTTAAATCCTACGACCGCATGCGGTTTATACGGCGTTTCCAGCTCGGCAATCTGTTCTGGCTTCAAAGTGATATCCACCGCGTTCAGCAGCTCATCAAGCTGTTCTTCCCGCGAAGTTCCGATAATCGGTGCGGCAATGCCCGGTTTACTTAACAACCAGGCCAGCGCAACTTGTGCTCGTGTTGCACCGAGTTCTTCACTGACGCCCGTTAACCGCTCTGCGATCTGCGCGTCATTTTCATCGCTTTCTTTATAGAGATTTTTCCCCACCTCATCAGACACCAGTCGTGCGGTAGTTTCTCCCCATGGACGCGTCAGTCGCCCCCGCGCCATCGGGCTCCACGGAATCACCGCCACGCCCTCCTGATAACACAGAGGCAGCATCTCGCGCTCTTCTTCGCGATAAATCAGATTATAGTGATCCTGCATACTGACAAACTGCGCCCAGCAGTGCTGTTTTTGTAGTTCCAGCGCCTGAGCAAACTGCGAAGCGTGCATGGATGACGCGCCGATATAACGCGCTTTCCCGGCTTTTACCACGTCGTTCAGGGCTTCCAGCGTCTCTTCGATCGGCGTGTTGTAATCCCCGCGATGAATTTGCAGGATATCGACATAATCCATGCCGAGACGTCGCAGGCTGTCGTTGATAGAGCGCAAAATTTGTGCACGGGATAATCCTTCCGGTAAATCACCAACGCGATGGAACACTTTGGTGGCAACGACTACGTCTTCACGACGGGCGAAATCCCGCAGTGCGCGACCAACGATCTCTTCGCTGCTACCATCGGAATAGCTATTGGCGGTATCAAAGAAATTTATGCCACCTTCCAGCGCGCGTTTAATTATGGGACGGCTGTTCTCTTCCGGCAGTGTCCATGCGTGATTACCGCGATCTGGCTCGCCAAAGGTCATACAGCCGAGGCAAAGTCGGGAAACGCGAAGGTCGGTTTTTCCTAAGGGGTTGTATTGCATGCTGCCACTCCTGCCATGAATAATTTCTTAAGCATAGCAGGAGTGGAGTAGGGATTATGCCAGCCAGGCCTTGATTTTGGCTTCCATACCGGCGGCATCGAGGCCGAGTTCGGCGCGCATTTCTTCCTGAGTTCCTTGCGGAATAAAGAAGTCCGGCAGGCCAATGTTCAGCACGGGTACTGGTTTACGATGGGCCATCAGCACTTCGTTCACTCCGCTACCTGCGCCGCCCATAATGGCGTTTTCTTCTACGGTGACCAGCGCTTCATGGCTGGCGGCCATTTCCAGAATTAACGCTTCATCAAGTGGTTTCACAAAACGCATATCGACCAGCGTAGCGTTCAGCGATTCGGCGACTTTGGCCGCTTCTGGCATCAGCGTACCAAAGTTAAGGATCACCAGTTTCTCGCCACGACGCTTCACAATGCCTTTGCCAATTGGTAGTTTTTCCAGCGGCGTCAGTTCCACGCCAACCGCGTTGCCGCGCGGGTAGCGCACCGCGGACGGGCCATCGTTATAGTGATAGCCGGTATAGAGCATCTGGCGACATTCGTTTTCATCGCTCGGGGTCATAATGACCATTTCTGGTATGCAGCGCAGGTAAGAGAGATCAAAAGCGCCCTGGTGAGTTTGACCGTCAGCACCAACAATGCCCGCGCGGTCAATGGCGAACAGGACCGGTAGCTTTTGAATTGCCACGTCATGCAGCACCTGATCATAGGCGCGTTGCAGGAAGGTGGAGTAGATCGCGACAATGGGTTTGTATCCACCAATCGCCAGACCGGCGGCAAAGGTCACTGCGTGTTGCTCGGCAATAGCCACGTCGAAGTAACGATCCGGGAATTTACGTGAAAACTCGACCATGCCGGAACCTTCACGCATCGCCGGAGTAATCGCCATCAGCTTGTTGTCTTTCGCTGCCGTTTCGCACAACCAGTCGCCAAAGATTTTTGAATAGCTCGGCAAACCGCCGCTACTTTTCGGCAAACAACCGCTGGAGGGATCAAATTTAGGCACGGCGTGGAAAGTGATCGGGTCTTTTTCTGCCGGTTCATAACCACGACCTTTTTTGGTCATGATATGCAGGAACTGCGGGCCTTTCAGGTCGCGCATGTTCTTTAGCGTGGTGATAAGCCCCAGCACATCGTGACCGTCCACCGGGCCGATGTAGTTAAATCCCAGCTCTTCAAACAACGTGCCAGGCACCACCATGCCTTTAATATGTTCTTCGGTACGTTTGAGCAGCTCTTTAATGGGCGGCACGCCAGAGAAAACTTTTTTCCCGCCTTCGCGCAGTGAAGAGTAAAGCTTACCGGAAAGCAGCTGAGCCAGATGGTTGTTAAGCGCGCCAACATTTTCGGAAATCGACATTTCATTGTCGTTGAGGACCACCAGCATATCAGGACGAATATCGCCCGCGTGATTCATCGCTTCAAACGCCATGCCAGCGGTAATCGCGCCGTCGCCAATCACACAGACGGTGCGGCGATTTTTGCCTTCTTTCTCGGCAGCAACCGCAATACCAATTCCGGCACTGATGGAGGTTGATGAATGCCCGACGCTTAATACGTCATATTCGCTTTCGCCGCGCCACGGGAACGGGTGCAGACCGCCTTTCTGACGGATGGTGCCGATTTTGTCGCGGCGTCCGGTCAAAATTTTATGCGGATAAGCCTGATGTCCCACATCCCAAATCAATTGGTCAAATGGGGTGTTGTAGACATAGTGCAGCGCCACGGTCAGTTCGACCGTGCCCAGCCCGGAGGCGAAGTGCCCGCTGGAACGGCTCACGCTGTCGAGTAAATAGCGGCGCAGTTCGTCGCAGAGTTTCGGTAAACTCTCTTTCGGCAACAGTCGTAACTCCTGGGTGGAGTCGACCAGTGCCAGGGTCGGGTATTTGGCAATATCAAAACTCATCAGGGGCCTATTAATACTTATTGTTTATTTATTACGCTGGATGATGTAGTCCGCTAGCGCTTCCAGTGCCGAGGTATCGAGTGACTGTTCAGCCAGTTGTTTCAGCGACTGACGGGCATCGTCGATCAGATCCCGGGCTTTCTTCCGGGCTTGCTCAAGACCCAGAAGTGCAGGGTAGGTACTTTTACCAAGTTGCTGGTCGGCACCCTGGCGTTTTCCCAACGTTGCAGTATCTCCTACCACATCCAGGATGTCATCCTGAACCTGGAAGGCAAGGCCGATGCTCTCTGCGTACTTGTCGAGTACTGGCAGAGCACGACGCCCTTTATCTCCGGCGCTTAATGCACCAAGGCGAACGGCGGCGCGAATCAATGCGCCGGTTTTATGACGATGAATACGCTCAAGCGCGTCCAGAGGTACGTGTTTGCCTTCCGCGTCTAAATCTAATGCCTGACCACCGCACATTCCGGCAATACCGCTGGCGCTCGCCAGTTCAGAAATCATCGAAATTCTGTCGCGATCCGACACTTCCGGCATATTGGCATCGCTTAGAATCGAGAACGCCAGCGTTTGTAAAGCGTCGCCAGCGAGAATCGCGTTTGCTTCGCCAAACTTCACATGGCAGGTCGGCAAACCGCGACGCAGATCGTCATCATCCATCGCCGGTAAATCATCATGAATTAATGAGTAAGCGTGGATACACTCTACGGCAGCAGCGGGTGCGTCCAGCGTGTTTGTGCTAACGCCAAACATATGACCGGTGGCATAAACCAGGAAAGGTCGCAGGCGCTTACCACCTAATAATGCGCCATACTGCATGGTTTCGACCACGGGAGTGTTCTGAAAGGGCAGTGGGGCGATAAAACGGCTCAGCGCCTGGTTGGCCTGCTTAACGCAGGCTTCGAATTGCTGCGGAAAGTCCATTACTCATTGTCCGGTGTAAAAGGGGTTAGAGAGGCGTCTTCATTGTCAGACAGCAGAATTTGTACGCGCTGTTCGGCTTGTTGTAATTTGGCCTGCCCCTGACGTGCCAGCTGCACGCCGCGTTCGAACTCGTTCAGCGCCTCTTCCAGCGGCAGGTCGCCACTTTCCAGACGGGTTACAATCTGTTCCAGCTCGCTCAGCGCCTTTTCAAAGCTGGCGGGCGCCTCATTTTTCTTCGGCATAATGAATGTCTGACTCTCAATATTTTTCGCCCCGTCATGGTAACGGACTCAGGGCAAATAGCAAATAACGCGCAATGGTAAGGTGATGTGCGCAGCAAAGCGATGTTAGTGGTATACTTCCGCGCCTGGATGCAGCCGCAGGTGTGGGCTGCTGTATTTTTCCCTATACAAGTCGCTTAAGGCTTGCCAACGAACCATTGCCGCCATGAAGTTTATCATTAAATTGTTCCCGGAAATCACCATCAAAAGCCAATCTGTGCGCTTGCGCTTTATAAAAATCCTTACCGGGAACATTCGTAACGTTTTAAAGCACTATGATGAGACGCTCGCTGTCGTCCGCCACTGGGATAACATCGAAGTTCGCGCGAAAGATGAAAACCAGCGTCTGACTATTCGCGACGCCCTGACCCGTATTCCGGGTATCCACCATATTCTCGAAGTCGAAGACGTGCCGTTTACCGACATGCACGATATTTTTGAGAAAGCGTTGGTTCAGTATCGCGATCAGCTGGAAGGCAAAACCTTCTGCGTACGCGTGAAGCGCCGTGGCAAACATGATTTTAGCTCGATTGATGTGGAACGTTACGTCGGCGGCGGTTTAAATCAGCATATTGAATCCGCGCGCGTGAAGCTGACTAACCCGGATGTAACGGTTCATCTGGAAGTGGAAGACGATCGCCTCCTGCTGATTAAAGGTCGCTACGAAGGTATTGGTGGTTTCCCGATTGGCACCCAGGAAGATGTGCTGTCGCTCATTTCCGGTGGTTTCGACTCCGGTGTTTCCAGTTATATGTTGATGCGTCGCGGCTGCCGCGTGCATTACTGCTTCTTTAACCTCGGCGGCGCAGCGCATGAAATTGGCGTGCGTCAGGTGGCGCATTATCTGTGGAACCGCTTTGGCAGCTCCCACCGCGTGCGTTTTGTCGCCATTAATTTCGAACCGGTTGTCGGGGAAATTCTCGAGAAAATCGACGACGGTCAGATGGGCGTTATCCTCAAACGTATGATGGTGCGTGCCGCATCTAAAGTGGCTGAACGTTACGGCGTACAGGCGCTGGTCACCGGCGAAGCGCTCGGCCAGGTGTCCAGTCAGACGCTGACCAACCTGCGCCTGATTGATAACGTCTCTGACACGCTGATCCTGCGTCCGCTGATTTCTTACGACAAAGAGCACATCATCAACCTGGCTCGCCAGATTGGCACCGAAGACTTTGCTCGCACGATGCCGGAATATTGTGGCGTGATCTCCAAAAGCCCGACGGTGAAAGCGGTTAAATCGAAGATTGAAGCGGAAGAAGAGAAGTTCGACTTCAGTATTCTCGATAAAGTGGTTGAGGAAGCGAATAACGTTGATATCCGCGAAATCGCCCAGCAGACCGAGCAGGAAGTGGTGGAAGTGGAAACCGTCAACGGCTTCGGCCCGAACGACGTGATTCTCGATATCCGTTCTGTCGATGAACAGGAAGATAAGCCACTGAAAGTCGAAGGGATTGATGTGGTTTCTCTGCCGTTCTATAAACTGAGCACCAAATTTGGCGATCTCGACCAGAACAAAACCTGGCTGCTGTGGTGTGAGCGCGGGGTGATGAGCCGTCTGCAGGCGCTCTATCTGCGCGAGCAAGGCTTTAACAATGTGAAGGTATATCGCCCGTAATTTGTAGTTTTTACGTCGCATCTGGTCAGATGCGACGTTTGCCGCATCCGACACTACTCGTAATAATTATAAATCCCTGCCGCCATCACCAGTTGTGATGCCACTTCATGGGCTTTCTCGCGCCCAACCAGCAGGTCGATAATTTTCAGACCAAAGTCGATAGCTGTACCCGGCCCCTGGCTGGTCAGCAATTTTACCCGTGCATCCCAGACGACGCGCTTGTCCTGCCATTGTTCAGCGGGAATTTTGTCTTTCAGCGTCGGGAAGCCGGTCATATTGCCAATCGGAAAGATATCGTGCGGCACCAGCACGGTGGCTGGCGCGGCGCAAATAGCCGCGACGATACGCCCGGAACGGTGGAACTGTTTAACGGTTTCAACCAGCAGAGTGCTATCGCGAAAACACTCCGTGCCTTTAATGCCACCAGGCAGCACGATCACGTCATATTCGCCATCAGCCACTTCGACCAGCGGCGCATCCGCCAGCAGCTTCACGCCGCGCGAGCAGGTAATTGCCAGGTTGCCATCGCTGTCGACGCTGGCAGTGGTGACTTTGATACCGCCGCGAACCAAGAGGTCGATCGTGGTGACGGCTTCAGTCTCTTCACTACCAGGGGCGAGGCAAACCAGTGCCGATGCGCTCATATTCACTCTCCTTTCTTTTTACCATTTCAAACAGGCGGGTGTTTTCCGGTACGGCAATCCCATGCGCGCGGGCGCGGCGTAAGAGAAAACCATTGATATAGTCGATTTCGGTGTGGCGCAGCGCGCGGATATCCTGCAACATCGACGAGATATTTTCCGCTGTGGCATCAATCACCTGCATCACGTAATCACGCAAATCTTCCGCTGAAGTATGATGCCCTTCGCGTTCGATCACTGCCGCGACTTCTTCGCATATTTGCATAATTTCTTGCGGATGATGACGTAATTCACCGTTCGGGCAATTCCAGATGGCAGTCAGTGGATTAATCACGCAGTTGACGGCCAGCTTGCGCCACAGCTCGGCGCGAATATTGTTATGCCAGGCAACGTCAGGCAACACGGTTTGCAAAATATCCGCCAGATAACTGTAATCGCCATCCTGTTGCCGTGCCGGACCGATATGCGTGATTCCGTTTGCCACATGAATAATGACATTGCCGTCGCGGCGGGCGGCATGGGTGGTGGTGCCCATCAGTAATGGCTGCTGAATGTTTTGCAATTCTTCGATGGTGCCCATGCCGTTGTGAATTAACAGTATTGGCGTAGTTACAGGCAGTGTGGATGCGAGGCTTTTGACGGCATCGGAAACCTGCCATGCTTTCAGCGTCACCAGGAGCAGATCGCTGGTGGCGAGAAAATCGGGATCGTTGGCGGTCAGCGATTCGTTAAATATCGAACCATCTGTCTCAACCAGATTCACACTACAATAAGGTTGCGGTACGCGCAGCCAGCCCTGAACTTCATGACCCTGTTTACAAAGTGCTGTAAGCCATAATTGCCCTAAGGCACCGCATCCCAATACGGTAATTTTCATTGTTCCTCCTCACCCACAACCACTCCGGGTGTTCAATAAGGCTATCCCTTAATTGTGCATGCTGTTGCGACTATGCACAATTAAGGGATACGTCCTGGTGCAGGACTGTTGGTTATTTAACTTTGCAGGTATTATGCTTCGCATCAAAAATGAAGGGAGAGGAAAAGATGCCATCTTTCGATATTGTCTCTGAAGTTGATCTTCAGGAAGCACGTAACGCGGTCGATAACGCGAGTCGCGAAGTGGAGTCCCGTTTTGACTTCCGTAACGTTGAAGCCTCATTTGAGCTGAACGACGCCAGCAAAACCATCAAAGTGTTGAGCGAGTCCGACTTCCAGGTCAATCAGTTGCTGGATATTCTGCGTGCCAAGCTGCTGAAGCGCGGCATTGAAGGCAGTTCACTGGATGTACCGGAAAATATCGTTCATAGCGGTAAAACCTGGTTTGTGGAAGCGAAACTGAAACAGGGCATTGAGAGCGCCACTCAGAAAAAAATCGTCAAGATGATCAAAGACAGCAAACTGAAAGTGCAGGCGCAAATTCAGGGCGATGAGATCCGCGTGACTGGCAAATCTCGTGATGATTTGCAGGCTGTCATGGCGATGGTGCGCGGTGGCGATCTCGGTCAGCCGTTCCAGTTCAAAAACTTCCGCGATTAACTTTCTGGATATAGCTACTGATTGTCAGGGCCACCGTGGTGGCCCTTTTGACCATGCATTTATTGAGTTGCAGAGGCGCTTCCTGATGCCCGGTCATAAAGCGACTGAATTAAAACCTGTTGCTCTGGCTCAGGTTTAATTTCCAACTTATGGTAGATTTTGCCAATCTGATAAAGTTGCTCATTACCCACGCTATCTATTTTTGTTATTGCTGGTTGTGTTGTTAATTTATTAAGCGTAAAGGTAATGTGTGCCATGCATTCTGCATTTTTTTGCATACAAATATTCTCCAACAATATCAGATTATGCATACCCAACATTTCCTCTTTTATCAATAATTCCCTGGCATTGTTCCATTCTTTGGCATTTATAAAATATTGAATCATATGATCTGTATTGAAGGCAGGGACATGCTGATGGAACACTCGGTTTGCGCTGGCAGTATCATTACCAAAACTATATAATTCGGCAAGTGATGAAAATAGTCCTCTCATTTCACTTTCAGAATGTGATTTTTGCTCTTTTATATAAAATTCTTCAGCGAAAGATGCGAGATGTTGAGCATATTTGGTTAGACCCACTTCACTAAATTTTTCACCAGTATTACTTATTATTATATCCCAGTCTTCTAATGGTTGATTACTGATCTCTTTAAGAAGAGTCGTGAAATATTTGTCCATTAGCTCATTGTCATGATGACGATACAGGATTTTTAATGCGCTGACTTTGTCTTCATAACAATACTGACTATCATAACAAGCGTATTCTGGTGCTGTCATCAGAAACGCCAGACGTTTTCTCATCAATTCCACCTCATTTAATGAATTTAATAAATTAATGAGGCTTAATTCACTTCTTGTTGATGGGGAAAAGGCAAAAATTTCATCGATAAATACTATGTAATTTGAAAGGCTGTTTTGATAGTCTTGCTGCATATCATTATTTCTATAAAACAATAAAATTCCTTCCAGAGTACTTAAGTAATTCGATTGAGATTCGGTAATGGCTTTGTGTAGACGTTGAGATAAAACCACCGCTTTTTCTTTGTTGCCATTGGCGGCGTAGATATTCATGAGTTTCAAATACTCATCACTATAATGGGATTCACGACTGCTATCTACAGCAATAGCTTTATCAAACATATTCAGCGCCTTATCGGCATAATGAATGGCGTTTTTTATATCGCCTTTTGTTTGATAACCCTCCGCAACTGTAAGTAACATGGTGACTTGCTGATAGGGTATAACAACATTATCTCCATATACAGAATTATAAATACTTATTGCCTTATCAGGAACGATCTGATATGCGACTAACACAGTCGGTAAATAATAATTCAGGGCATTCTCATCGAGGCTGAGAAGCTGCATAGCCTTTTCGGGTTGTTTGCTTTTCATCCAGCTATTGATATAGCTCTCAAAGGATGTAAGAGTAGCCGGTTTATTTAACCCAATTTTTGATAAAAAAGTTAAGGCTGTCTCTGGTGCTTCTTCTTCAGCGACTCTGGAGGCAGTTAAATCCAGATAATATTTAGCGTTTTTCGATTCTGTCTCAAGTTTGCTCAGTAAATTGTAAGCACGTTCAGGGTAGCCAGATACTAATAATTCATATTGCAAATTAAACCATTCAGCCTGCGATCTGAAGGTGGTATTTTCTTCCAGAGGTAAAGCAGAGTTTAGTTTTTTCTCGACGACAGAATAAACATCCGGCTGAGTGGGGTCGCTGGATAAAACCTGATGAGAATAAAAAACAGATAAAATCATTAATAACAAAGTAGATTTCGCTTTCATCGCAAACTATATCCTTTTCTGTTTGATGAACCTTACGTGGTCCCTGAGCGTTTTATTTTGTTTGATGTTCAAGTTCATTTAATGCTTTAAGCGCAGGTTCTATTCCACCTTCTGCCGCATTAGATAGATGAAACCTGGCTTTTTCCATATTTCTCTCAACGCCGTCACCATTCTGATACATCCTTCCCAGATAGAAATGTGCGGCAAAATTACCTTGTGCAGCTGCTTTTTTGAACCAGACACCAGCATCAGGAAGATTCTGTGGTAGTTCTTTTCCGATGAGATATAAATAGCCAATTTCCGCCTGGGCATTACTACTGCCCAGTGTTGCAGCTTGTTGCAGATATGCTAGGTATTTTTCATTGTTTGCAGGTATACCATTGCCTTTGTA
>NZ_JBQZXE010000054.1:0-24122 GCF_053555855.1 Shigella sp. SIG3 | reverse complement strand
GGTATTACGAACCAGCGTGAAACCACTATTGTCTGGGAAAAAGAAACCGGCAAGCCTATCTATAACGCCATTGTCTGGCAGTGCCGTCGTACCGCAGAAATCTGCGAGCATTTAAAACGTGACGGTTTAGAAGATTATATCAGCAGCAATACCGGTCTGGTGATTGACCCGTACTTTTCTGGCACCAAAGTGAAGTGGATCCTCGACCATGTGGAAGGCTCTCGCGAGCGTGCACGTCGTGGTGAATTGCTGTTTGGTACGGTTGATACGTGGCTTATCTGGAAAATGACTCAGGGCCGTGTCCATGTGACCGATTACACCAACGCCTCTCGTACCATGTTGTTCAACATCCATACCCTGGACTGGGACGACAAAATGCTGGAAGTGCTGGATATTCCGCGCGAGATGCTGCCAGAAGTGCGTCGTTCTTCCGAAGTATACGGTCAGACTAACATTGGCGGCAAAGGCGGCACGCGTATTCCAATCTCCGGGATCGCCGGTGACCAGCAGGCCGCGCTGTTTGGTCAGTTGTGCGTGAAAGAAGGGATGGCGAAGAACACCTATGGCACTGGCTGCTTTATGCTGATGAACACTGGCGAGAAAGCGGTGAAATCAGAAAACGGCCTGCTGACCACCATCGCCTGCGGCCCGACTGGCGAAGTGAACTATGCGTTGGAAGGTGCGGTGTTTATGGCAGGCACATCCATTCAGTGGCTGCGCGATGAGATGAAGTTGATTAACGACGCCTACGATTCCGAATATTTCGCCACCAAAGTGCAAAACACCAATGGTGTGTATGTGGTTCCGGCATTTACCGGGCTGAGTGCGCCGTACTGGGACCCGTATGCGCGCGGGGCGATTTTCGGTCTGACTCGTGGGGTGAACGCTAACCACATTATACGCGCGACGCTGGAGTCTATTGCTTATCAGACGCGTGACGTGCTGGAAGCGATGCAGGCCGACTCTGGTATCCGTCTGCACGCCCTGCGCGTGGATGGTGGCGCAGTAGCAAACAATTTCCTGATGCAGTTCCAGTCCGATATTCTCGGCACCCGCGTTGAGCGCCCGGAAGTGCGCGAAGTCACCGCATTGGGTGCGGCCTATCTCGCAGGCCTGGCGGTTGGCTTCTGGCAGAACCTCGACGAGCTGCAAGAGAAAGCGGTGATTGAGCGCGAGTTCCGTCCAGGCATCGAAACCACTGAGCGTAATTACCGTTACGCAGGCTGGAAAAAAGCGGTCAAACGCGCGATGGCGTGGGAAGAACACGACGAGTAATGTCAGGCACCTGAATCGATTGCCTGATGCTGATCGCCTGATGCGACGCTTACGCGTCTTATCAGGCCTACGAGCCAATGCCATTTTGTGTAGGCGGGATAAGGCGTTCACGCCGCATCCGGCATCACGCAGACTCTGAAACCGTGCGGGGGCAACCCCGCACACATCAATAATCCCACCCTTCCCCTGTGCTACACTTCGCGCCATTCCTTACTGCTTAGAGTTTGCTATGAGACGAGAACTTGCCATCGAATTTTCCCGCGTCACCGAATCTGCGGCGCTGGCTGGCTACAAATGGTTAGGACGCGGCGATAAAAACACCGCGGACGGCGCGGCGGTAAACGCCATGCGTATTATGCTCAACCAGGTCAACATTGACGGCACCATCGTCATTGGTGAAGGTGAAATCGACGAAGCACCGATGCTCTACATTGGTGAAAAAGTCGGTACTGGTCGCGGCGACGCGGTAGATATTGCTGTTGATCCGATTGAAGGCACGCGCATGACGGCGATGGGCCAGGCTAACGCGCTGGCGGTGCTGGCAGTAGGCGATAAAGGCTGCTTCCTCAATGCGCCGGATATGTATATGGAGAAGCTGATTGTCGGGCCGGGAGCCAAAGGCACCATTGATCTGAACCTGCCGCTGGCGGATAACCTGCGCAATGTAGCGGCGGCGCTCGGCAAACCGTTGAGCGAACTGACGGTAACGATTCTGGCTAAACCACGCCACGATGCCGTTATCGCTGAAATGCAGCAACTCGGCGTACGCGTATTTGCTATTCCGGACGGCGACGTTGCGGCCTCAATTCTCACCTGTATGCCAGACAGCGAAGTTGACGTGCTGTACGGTATTGGTGGCGCGCCGGAAGGCGTGGTTTCTGCGGCGGTGATCCGCGCATTAGATGGCGACATGAACGGTCGTCTGCTGGCGCGTCATGACGTCAAAGGCGACAACGAAGAGAATCGTCGCATTGGCGAGCAGGAGCTGGCACGCTGCAAAGCGATGGGCATCGAAGCCGGTAAAGTATTGCGTCTGGGCGATATGGCGCGCAGCGATAACGTCATCTTCTCTGCCACCGGTATTACCAAAGGCGATCTGCTGGAAGGTATTAGCCGCAAAGGCAATATCGCGACTACCGAAACGCTGCTGATCCGCGGCAAGTCACGCACCATTCGCCGCATTCAGTCCATCCACTATCTGAATCGCAAAGACCCGGAAATGCAAGTGCACATTCTCTGAGTGATTTGATCGATTGAGCCTTCCAGTCCTTCGGGACTGGAATTTTTTTGTTCGGAGAACGAAGATAAGGCAAGTCAATCAAAACAGGAGAAAAAAATGGCTGATTGGGTAACAGGCAAAGTCACTAAAGTGCAGAACTGGACCGACGCCCTGTTTAGTCTCACCGTTCACGCCCCCGTGCTTCCGTTTACCGCCGGGCAATTTACCAAGCTTGGCCTTGAAATCGACGGCGAACGCGTCCAGCGCGCCTACTCCTATGTTAACTCGCCCGATAATCCCGATCTGGAGTTTTACCTGGTCACCGTCCCCGATGGCAAATTAAGCCCACGATTGGCGGCACTGAAACCGGGCGATGAAGTGCAGGTGGTTAGCGAAGCAGCTGGCTTCTTTGTTCTGGATGAAGTACCGGACTGCGAAACGCTATGGATGCTGGCAACCGGTACAGCGATTGGCCCTTATTTATCGATTCTGCAACTAGGCAAAGATTTAGATCGCTTCAAAAATCTGGTCCTGGTTCACGCCGCACGTTATGCCGCCGACTTAAGCTATTTGCCACTGATGCAAGAACTGGAAAAACGCTACGAAGGCAAACTGCGCATTCAGACGGTGGTCAGTCGGGAAACGGCAGCGGGGTCGCTCACCGGACGGATACCGGCATTAATTGAAAGTGGGGAACTGGAAAGCGCGATTGGCCTGCCGATGAATAAAGAAACCAGCCATGTGATGCTGTGCGGCAATCCACAGATGGTGCGCGATACACAACAGTTGCTGAAAGAGACCCGGCAGATGACGAAACATTTACGTCGCCGACCGGGCCATATGACAGCGGAGCATTACTGGTAAGCGGTTACTTATCGATAAACGGCACGATGAGCAAATCCGCACTCATCTTATTGATCATCCCGCGATATGCCGGCATCAAACGGTTGATAAATGAGTGATGATGACCACAGACAAGGAGGTCGCACTGCTCTTTTTGCATAATTTCCAGCAGTGTTTCCGGCATTTCTCCGCGTTCAATACGCAGTTTTGTCTTCGGACATTGAATATTTTTCGTCAGTTTATACAGCTTGTTATCCGACTTATTCTCCAACAATTGAAGAATATCTTCTGTTGCAGGGAAGTAGATACCCGGATACAACTCGCTTAAGCCATCATCAATATGAATTAACGTCAGGTGAGCGTCATTATGTCTGGCGAGCTCCAGGGCTTTATTCACCAGTAAGGCATCTTCTTCATTCCCGGAAATTGCCACGCCAATGTGTTTATAAGCCATGTTTAACTCCTTCTAAAGCAACTCCATCAAGCTAACGAACGCAGTGATAACTCAAAAATAATCATCTCGGCCTGGCATGAGAAAGTGAAGGCCGCATCAAGCTCAACTTGCCCCTCCAGATCCTTAATCTTATAGGCCACGCTGGCCCCTTCATCTGCAGAGGATGCAGCGGCGGCAAGCTCTTTCAGTTTGGTCATAAAAGACTCTGCTTCTTCGCGGGTGGCAAAAAAGCGCGAAAACTTACTGGTACAGTTGTCGTTATCAATCACCGTACCGATATCAATCGCACATCCTTTAGTACTGCATTTATCTACGACATCTTTCATAGGGCACCTCTGTATATTCGCCTCTCTGTCGATTACGACTTAAGAATAATGCGCCGTTAAGGGAAGAACAAACAAGTAATGATCTTATGGATTACCATTTTTTTTGATATTGCTTAAGGTGAAGAGTTCAGAAGGATTTTCCGGGTATTGTCATTTGCATCGTGGAAATAACAATCCCGGAAAAAAATAGCAGTAAGAGATATATTAAAGGTTAATTACTTGATTTATTGTCGGCTTTATACTTCACATCCTGAGTATCTTTACCATATTTATTTTCGCCTTGTGTGCCAACAAACGCACCAAGATCGATAAGCATCATCACCAGAATCAACGTCGGGACAAAACGCCCCACCGCCCATTGCCAGACACCCGGTAAAATCGCTCAGTTACCCGCCAGCAGCATCCACGCCACAATCATCAGAAATGCCCATGCGCCGGAACGCCCGCGATCATGCAAGCGCTTAACAGTTACTGCCGCTGTTGGCCAGAGCAAGCACACAAGGCAAAACGCCGCGGTCTGAATATCGAGTAGATTCTTACCCGCCAGTGAGAAAAGCACCAGCATGCCTGCGAACCACAGGCCTATCCAAATCCAGAAATCACGGCGTCCAATACGCCCTTTAAATGAGAATAACCATTGCTGTATGGTCATGTAAGTTCCTTGATGGTTGTCTTTTCCAGGATTCTACCCTTTTGACAAGGGCGACAGATATCGTTTTAATCGGAGCCAGTCATAACAAAAGGTACTGTCAATGAAGCCAGGGTGTACGCTGTTTTTTCTCTTATGTTCTGCATTAACCGTTACAACAACGGCGCATGCACAAACACCAGATACGGCAACGACCGCGCCTTATCTGCTGGCTGGAGCCCCTACTTTCGATCTCTCCATCAGCCAGTTTCGAGAAGACTTTAACAGCCAGAATCCCAGCCTGCCACTGAACGAATTTCGTGCCATCGACAGCAGTCCCGACAAAGCCAATCTCACTCGTGCTGCAAGTAAAATTAACGAGAACTTGTATGCTTCTACAGCGCTGGAGCGCGGTACCTTAAAAATCAAAAGCATTCAAATGACCTGGCTACCCATCCAGGGGCCAGAGCAAAAAGCAGCGAAAGCGAAAGCTCAGGAATACATGGCAGCAGTGATCCGCACACTCACCCCATTAATGACCAAAACACAAAGCCAGAAAAAACTGCAGTCGCTACTAACGGCGGGGAAAAACAAACGTTATTACACCGAGACAGAAGGTGCACTGCGTTATGTTGTCGCGGACAACGGCGAAAAGGGGCTGACCTTCGCTGTTGAACCGATTAAGCTGGCGCTATCTGAATCGCTTGAAGGTTTGAATAAATGACAAAAAGCAAAGCCTTTGTGCCGATGAATCTCTATACTGTTTCACAGACCTGCTGCCCTGCGGGGCGGCCATCTTCCTTTATTCGCTTATAAGCGTGGAGAATTAAAATGCGACATCCTTTAGTGATGGGTAACTGGAAACTGAACGGCAGCCGCCACATGGTTCACGAGCTGGTTTCTAACCTGCGTAAAGAGCTGGCAGGTGTTGCTGGCTGTGCGGTTGCAATCGCACCACCGGAAATGTACATCGATATGGCGAAGCGCGAAGCTGAAGGCAGCCACATCATGCTGGGTGCGCAAAACGTGGACCTGAACCTGTCCGGCGCATTCACCGGTGAAACTTCTGCCGCTATGCTGAAAGACATCGGCGCTCAGTACATCATCATCGGCCACTCTGAACGTCGTACTTACCACAAAGAGTCTGACGAACTGATTGCGAAAAAATTCGCGGTGCTGAAAGAGCAGGGTCTGACTCCGGTTCTGTGCATCGGTGAAACCGAAGCTGAAAACGAAGCGGGAAAAACTGAAGAAGTTTGCGCACGTCAGATCGACGCGGTACTGAAAACTCAGGGTGCTGCGGCATTCGAAGGTGCGGTTATCGCTTATGAACCTGTATGGGCAATCGGTACTGGCAAATCTGCAACTCCGGCTCAGGCACAGGCTGTTCACAAATTCATCCGTGACCACATCGCTAAAGTTGACGCTAACATCGCTGAACAAGTGATCATTCAGTACGGCGGCTCTGTAAACGCGTCTAACGCTGCAGAACTGTTTGCTCAGCCAGACATCGACGGCGCGCTGGTTGGCGGTGCTTCTCTGAAAGCTGACGCTTTCGCAGTGATCGTTAAAGCTGCAGAAGCGGCTAAACAGGCTTAAGTCTGACAGGTGCCGGATTTCATATCCGGCACTTACTTTCCTTAACTCCTCGCCTTAACGCAAAATCTCACACTCATGATCCTGGATTTCCTCGGCTGAAGCACGGTTCAGCGTCAGTAGATTTCGTTGTGTCGCCAGCAACACAAACGAATTATCACTCTGCCGTACCATCGCCAGCCCGTAGCTTCCCATATGTTCCCGCGCCTCAGGCACTTCTTCTGCAAGCATCATAAATGGGCTGCGTTGTACCAGTTCGCTTTCCGTTACCCGACGCGCCAGGTATTCATGCCCGCGCAAACCACCTGGCAGTGGCAACCAGCGGCTGCTGATGTTCGCCAGATTTTTATCCAGTTGTTCGCGCACATCAGGACGAATACAAGAGATATGAATATGAAAATGGTTTTGCGTACGCCCGGTGCGGGAGTTGATCGCCAAAGAAACCGCGCGATCGGGAACCGGCTGGCCGTATTTTTTGCTCATAAAATCACGCGCCTGCCAGGCCAACCAAAAGAAGTTCGGCGTTGAAGGATCGGTCAACAAAGGACTTTCAGTACCGTTAATACGATACGTTGACATCAACAGATATTGCAGTGGACCATTAAGATCTTTTAAAACCACGTATCCGGCATTGGGTTTGACTTCCGCACATGGCGAAGGATTTTGATTTTGCTGCTGATTGGGCAAACATTCCTCAAGGACACTCTTACGTAATGTATCCGACTCTTCACCGGTTAATTTCCAGTAACCAATACCGGCAGCCACAACGGCGATAACTATCATCACCAAAAAAAGAAGACCCGCTTTTTTCATCTTTTTTTCCCTGTACCTCAAAGAGATGCAAGGGTAACGCAAAATCGTGACAAATAAAAAACCCGGTCGCGAGAAACCACCGGGTTTGATAATTATCCTAGGGAAATCAGCGTTTGCTGATCTGATCGAACGTACCGCCGTTAGCAAAATGCTCTTTTTGCGCTTTCGTCCAGCCGCCGAACTCTTCATCAATGGTGAATAACTTCAGCTTTGGAAACGCATTTTCGTACTTTTTCGCTACTTCAGCGTCGCGCGGACGGTAGTAGTTTTTCGCGGCAATTTCCTGACCTTCTGGCGAGTAGAGATATTTCAGGTAGGCTTCCGCCACCTCTTTGGTGCCTTTTTTCTCGACCACTTTATCGACCACCGACACCGTTGGCTCTGCGAGGATAGACTCACTCGGCGTGACGATTTCGAATTTATCTTTCCCCAGTTCATTCGCTGCCAGCAGAGCTTCGTTTTCCCAGGCGATCAGTACATCGCCAATCCCGCGCTCGACAAAGGTGTTAGTGGAGCCGCGCGCGCCAGAATCCAGAACTTCGACGTTTTTATACAGTGCCCGAACAAAATCCTGTGCTTTTGCCTGATCGTTGTTGTTGTGATGCAGCGCGTAGCCCCAGGCAGCCAGGTAGTTCCAGCGTGCGCCACCAGAGCTTTTCGGATTAGGCGTGATCACCGAAACACCCGGTTTAATCAGATCGTTCCAGTCATGGATCTGCTTCGGATTGCCCTTACGCACCAGGAAAACAATGGTGGAAGTGTACGGTGCGGAGTTATCCGGCAGACGTTTGATCCACTCTTTATCAATCCGCCCGCGTTCCGCAATCGCGTCCACGTCATAGGCCAGAGCCAGCGTGACAACATCAGCTTCAATACCGTTGATTACCGACGTCGCTTGTTTACCTGAACCACCGTGTGACTGACGAATCACCACGTTATCACCAGTTTGCTGTTTCCAGTGGGCGCTGAATGCCTTGTTGTACTGTTCGTACAATTCGCGCGTTGGATCATATGAAACGTTAAGAAGCTGAATATCCTTTGCCATAACGCTGGTTGCCGCCAGCAAAAATGTTAACCCTACGCCCCACTTGTTCATCGCCCGACTCTCTTATGTTGTGTTGTGATGAGCAAAGCGTGCCAGAAGGTTAACCAAACATTAAAGAATAAAAAAAGATTGGCTATAACTTGCGGGTATATGTTGAGGGATTAAAAAGGCGGAAGAAATCCGCCTCATATTGCTGACAAAGTGCGCTTTGTCCATGCCGGATGCGGCGCGAACGCCTTATCCGGCCTACAAAAGTTTGCAAATTCAATAAATTGCAGAATTCATGTAGGCCTGATAAGCGAAGCGCATCAGGCATTTTTGCTTCTGTCATCGGTTTCAGGCTAAAGGAATCTGCCTTTTTCCGAAATCATTAATACAGTTTTTTCGCGCAGTCCAGCCAGTCACCTTTGAACGGACGCTTCATGTTTTCGATAGCGTCGATGATGTCGTGGTGAACCAGCTGTTCGTTCTGGATACCTACACAACGACCGCCGTAACCTGCCAGCAGCAGATCGATAGCGTAAGCGCCCATACGGGAAGCCAGAATACGGTCGTAAGGCACCGGAGAACCACCGCGCTGGATGTGGCCCAGCACAGTTGCGCGGGTTTCACGACCGGTTTCTTTCTCGATGAAATGCGCCAGTTCGTCAACATCACACATATGTTCGGTAATCGCCACGATCGCGTGTTTTTTACCTTTCGCGATACCCGCTTTGATTTCGTTTACCAGGTCTTCACGGCTGAATTCAACTTCCGGAACTACAACGAATTCACAGCCACCGGCAATGGCCGCAGCCAGGGTCAGATCGCCACAATAACGGCCCATCACTTCCACCACGGAAATACGCTGGTGAGAAGAAGAGGTGTCACGCAGACGGTCGATCGCTTCTACAACGGTGCTCAGCGCAGTGAAGAAACCGATAGTGTAGTCAGTGCCTTTGATGTCGTTGTCGATAGTGCCCGGCAGACCGATGCACGGGAAGCCCATTTCGGTCAGACGCATTGCACCCATGTAGGAACCGTCACCGCCGATAACCACCAGCGCGTCGATACCACGTTTTTTCAGGTTTTCGATAGCCACGGCGCGGATGTTCTCGTCGCGGAATTCCGGGAAACGCGCAGAACCGAGGAACGTACCGCCACGGTTGATCATGTCAGACACGCTGTAACGGTCTAGCTGTACCATACGGTCTTCATACAGACCCAGATAGCCGTCATAAATACCCATTACTTCCAGACCTTCTGTCAGCGCAGAACGAACAACCCCGCGAATTGCGGCGTTCATGCCTGGCGCATCACCGCCGCTTGTCAACACACCTATTTTCTTAATCATGACTACCTCTGAACTTTGGAATGCAAAATGAAATCTGTTGCCGGAAGTCTTCTTGCACATCGAAGTGATCCAACGAATGTGCAAATAGTATAACAATCACTTCCTGCTGAATTGATTCAGGTCAGGCCAAATGGCGGTATTTTATACACAAAATGCGGGTCTGGCTCTCTTTTATACTGATTATGAAAGCATAGACCGTTTACCCTCCCTGGGTACGACGGAACAGGGGTCCTGATGGATAATCACATCCGATCCCGGAAAACGCCGTAAAATAGCCTGCTCTACCTGATCCGCCACCATATGTGCCTGAACCAAAGGCAGAGAGTCTTCCATTTCCAAATGGATCTGAATAAAGCGGGTCGGCCCTGACTGCCGCGTGCGAAGATCGTGAGCGCCGCTAACACCCGGCCAGGAAGTCACGATATCAATAATTTCTTGCCGTTCTTCATCAGGCAATGCGCGATCCAGTAATGACTGTACCGCCTCATATCCCATGCGTAACGCGCTATATAAAATATAGATGCCGATTCCCAATGCAAACAGAGCATCGGCGCGATGCCAGCCGTACCAAGACAACCCCAGCGCCAGCAGAATTGCGCCGTTCATCATAACATCAGACTGGTAATGTAGCATATCAGCCCGCACCGCCTGGCTTTGCGTCCGGCGCACCACCCACCGCTGAAACGAGACAAGGATAATCGTACAAATTAGCGCCACAATTGTCACGATAACCCCGACGCCTGGATCTGTCATCGGTGTTGGAGATACCAGATGTTGAATACCCGTCAAAAACAGGAATAGTGCCGAACCGGAGATAAACATACTTTGCGCCAGCGCCGCGAGGGACTCAGCTTTACCGTGACCAAACGAGTGATTATCGTCGGCAGGTTGCAGGGAATATCGCACCACCAGTAAATTCGTCAACGACGCGCCGATATCCACCAGCGAATCCACCAGCGCGGCGAGAATACTCACCGACCCGGTATACCACCATGCAAAAATTTTAATCAGCAATAGCAACGAAGCCATCGCCGTCGCAGCAATCGCCGCCCGACTGACCAGCCGTCCATAAGATTGATTCATAAATACTCCCGCTATCAACTGACGCTAGTATAACGGAAGCAAATCATCTGCAATGCATTAAGCAGCAGGCAAATTGAGGATAAAAAAAACCCCACATCATGTGGGGGAAGACAGGGATGGTGTCTATGGCAAGGAAAACAGGGTTTACTACTGGGAACGTGAGTTGCTACTACTCAATAGCTTCAACGATGAACTTTTTTGCCATTGCGTCACGTCACGCAACTGCTCCATTCGTTGTTGATGTTTCTCGTTTAAAACCGCTTGCTGCTCCGGCGTTAACAGGCGATACATTTGGTTGCGGACTTTTGCCATCTCAACCTGACGAGCAATTTGCTCATTCGCCATTTTTTCTGCCTGTGCGCGCACAGCGTTTTCATCAAAATTTTCTGCGGTGACAAGGCGATGCATTGTCTCCAGTTCGCTAACATTAACAGGAGGCTGTTCGTGCCGGGCCTGTTGCATAAGATCTCGCATCTGCTGACGCTGATGTTCGGTTAAACTTATGCCGTCGAACATATGGCTCTGCGTACTGCGCTGCGTAAGTTCTTCACCCGGATGCCAGTTATCGCCTGAACCGACTTCAGCAGCGTGGCTTAATGAACTGACTGCCAGCGTTGAGGCCATGACGGCAGCGGTAACTATGCGCATCATTTGCTCCCAAAATCTTTCTGTCGCGATTCAACGATAGAGAGTTTACGATTCAGGCTGCAAACATGCGTCAGGGGGTGTAAAACAACGTAAAGTCATGGATTAGCGACGTCTGATGACGTAATTTCTGCCTCGGAGGTATTTAAACAATGAATAAAATCCTGTTAGTTGATGATGACCGAGAGCTGACTTCCCTATTAAAGGAGCTGCTCGAGATGGAAGGCTTCAACGTGATTGTTGCCCACGATGGGGAACAGGCGCTTGATCTTCTGGACGACAGCATTGATTTACTTTTGCTTGACGTAATGATGCCGAAGAAAAATGGTATCGACACATTAAAAGCACTTCGCCAGACACACCAGACGCCTGTCATTATGTTGACGGCGCGCGGCAGTGAACTTGATCGCGTTCTCGGCCTTGAGCTGGGCGCAGATGACTATCTCCCGAAACCGTTTAATGATCGTGAGCTGGTGGCACGTATTCGCGCGATCCTGCGCCGTTCGCACTGGAGCGAGCAACAGCAAAACAACGACAACGGTTCACCGACACTGGAAGTTGATGCCTTAGTGCTGAATCCAGGCCGTCAGGAAGCCAGCTTCGACGGGCAAACGCTGGAGTTAACCGGTACTGAGTTTACCCTGCTCTATTTGCTGGCACAGCATCTGGGTCAGGTGGTTTCCCGTGAACATTTAAGCCAGGAAGTGTTGGGCAAACGCCTGACGCCTTTCGACCGCGCTATTGATATGCACATTTCCAACCTGCGTCGTAAACTGCCGGATCGTAAAGATGGTCACCCGTGGTTTAAAACCTTGCGTGGTCGCGGCTATCTGATGGTTTCTGCTTCATGATAGGCAGCTTAACCGCGCGCATCTTCGCCATCTTCTGGCTGACGCTGGCGCTGGTGTTGATGTTGGTTTTGATGTTACCCAAGCTCGATTCACGCCAGATGACCAAGCTTCTGGATAGCGAACAGCGTCAGGGGCTGATGATTGAGCAGCATGTCGAAGCGGAGCTGGCGAACGATCCGCCCAACGATTTAATGTGGTGGCGGCGTCTGTTCCGGGCGATTGATAAGTGGGCACCGCCAGGACAGCGTTTGTTATTGGTGACCACCGAAGGCCGCGTGATCGGCGCTGAACGCAGCGAAATGCAGATCATTCGTAACTTTATTGGTCAGGCCGATAACGCCGATCATCCGCAGAAGAAAAAGTATGGCCGCGTGGAACTGGTCGGTCCGTTCTCCGTGCGTGATGGCGAAGATAATTACCAACTTTATCTGATTCGTCCGGCCAGCAGTTCTCAATCCGATTTCATTAACTTACTGTTTGACCGCCCGCTATTACTGCTGATTGTCACCATGTTGGTCAGTACGCCGCTGCTGTTGTGGTTGGCCTGGAGTCTGGCAAAACCGGCGCGTAAGCTGAAAAACGCTGCCGATGAAGTTGCCCAGGGAAACTTACGCCAGCACCCGGAACTGGAAGCGGGGCCACAGGAATTCCTTGCCGCAGGTGCCAGTTTTAACCAGATGGTCACCGCGCTGGAGCGCATGATGACCTCTCAGCAGCGTCTGCTTTCTGATATCTCTCACGAGCTGCGCACCCCGCTGACGCGTCTGCAACTGGGTACGGCGTTACTGCGCCGTCGTAGCGGTGAAAGCAAGGAACTCGAGCGTATTGAAACCGAAGCGCAACGTCTGGACAGCATGATCAACGATCTGTTGGTGATGTCACGTAATCAGCAAAAAAACGCGCTGGTTAGCGAAACCATCAAAGCCAACCAGTTGTGGAGTGAAGTGCTGGATAACGCGGCGTTCGAAGCCGAGCAAATGGGCAAGTCGTTGACAGTTAACTTCCCGCCTGGGCCGTGGCCGCTGTACGGCAATCCGAACGCCCTGGAAAGTGCGCTGGAAAACATTGTTCGTAATGCTCTGCGTTATTCCCATACGAAGATTGAAGTGGGCTTTGCGGTAGATAAAGACGGTATCACCATTACGGTGGACGACGATGGTCCTGGCGTTAGCCCGGAAGATCGCGAACAGATTTTCCGTCCGTTCTATCGGACCGATGAAGCACGCGATCGTGAATCTGGCGGTACAGGATTGGGGCTGGCAATTGTTGAAACCGCCATTCAGCAGCATCGTGGCTGGGTGAAGGCAGAAGACAGCCCGCTGGGCGGTTTACGGCTGGTGATTTGGTTGCCGCTGTATAAGCGGAGTTAAACTCCGCATTTGTAGGCAGGATAAGGCGTTTACGCCGCATCCGGCATTTGAGCAGGATGCCTGATGCGACGCTGATAGCGTCTTATCAGGCCTACACTCCGGGGGTTATTTTCCCCACAACCGGCGGGAAAAATCTTCGATCTTGCCGCTCAGTCGGCGCTTTTGCATCGTCCGCGTCCAGCTTTTCGATAACCCGGCGGCGGAGAGTAAACGGTGATACTGATCGTCATCAAACGGCATATGCCATGCGATGGCGGCAGCCTCCTGCACGGTCACATCGCTGACACGGGAAACCAACTCCAGCGGCGCGTCCGCAGACACTTTCCCTGGCGCTATCACGCTATACAACCACCCCACCTTACCTGTGTTTTGCATCAACTGCGCTATATCGCTGATATCAAAATGGTAATTGAGTTTATAGCAAGGCGAGCGCGGCTGGCTGACCTGAATTAATGCCTCTCCCCAGCGGAAAATATCGCCCATATGAACATTACTTTCCGTGAGACCGTCGGTTGAGAGATTTTCGCCAAACGCAGGCGCAACAAACAACTCCGCCTGTTCCGGAAATTCCCGCACCCAGTAGAGATAGTGCTCACGAGGATAATGACACAGCGCTCTGTCTGGCCCGCCGTGAACCTTTTTCTCCGCCTGCTCGTCACCTTCCAGCCCCAGCTCCGTCAGCATCAACTCACCATCAACCTGGATTTTGGCAATTGCGCTGGGTTTGCCTTCGGGATAAGCCTGAATCTTGCCTGTGTATACATCAACCGGATATCGCATCTGTTCCCTCTCCACGAGAAATTTCCCCATTAGACCATATTTATTTTATGTCAGCCGTGCTGTTTTCGCGGTAAGTATCCAGGCAGGAACTCAATAGCAAACCGGACGAACGTTAGTTCATCCGGCTGTGGGGATTAAGGAAGCAGGTTTATTTCACCGTACCTAAAATTTCGATTTTCGCTGCTCTGGCTTTGACTTTACGTGACCAGATAGAGGTAAGAATTGGCACCAGAATCGAAGTCACAATGACCGCCGTCGCTACCAGCGAAGTTGCTGCCGGAGCCATCGGTTTAAACGCAGGCACCATTTCTGCAATCAGCACAGGTGTCGCTACCGCGGCCCCTGCGGAACTGGAAGCGGCAATTCCGGCAGTGCCATCGCCACCGCCAATCAATTTATCGGCGATAATCAACGGAATACCGGTCACGATAATTATTGCCACACCCAACAGGATCCCCAGCAAACCAGTCTGGGCAATCACAGTCAAATCAATGGTATTGCCCAGCGCGAAGGCAAAGAATGGAATCAGCGTTTGCACCGCTTTGCTGAAAAATTCTCGTAATTCAGGGTCAAGATTCCCCAGGGCAAAGCCCACCAGGAACGGTAATACTGCGCCGACGAAAACATGCGGTTCAAACGAGGCAATCCCGGCAGTGCCCAGAATAATCATCGTCATGAGCGGCCCGGACTCCAACGACATCAACACAAATGCCCCAGCTTCTTCTTTCGTACCGTACTGCTGCATGATGGAAGCGTAAAGTCCGCCGTTGGTCATATCCATCGCCGCCACCAGCGCCAGCGTTGAAAGTCCGGCAAAGAATCCAACTTCAACACCATGTTCCGGAATAATGCGCGAGGCAATTGCCGCAACCACCCACGCGACGGCAATTTTAGTTACCACCAGCGTACCGGATTTACGCAGTACCGTTCCCGTCGCGCTTAATTTTATTGACGCCCCCATGCAAAAAAACCACACCGCCAGAATGGGCACCGTACCGGTAATCATCCCGTTGGTGAATGATCCAAAATATTTCCCCGCCCCCGGCGAGAAGGTGTGGCACAGTGCGCCAAGGAATAGCGGGACGAGCATCATCCCCCCCGGGATTTTCTCAATCGAGCGTTTTATCTGCATTTCCATCACCTGTCGGCATATTTTTAAGGGCTGATGCGTAATTCCTCAATGGAGCATCAGTGTTGATGGAAACGAAGATAGACATTCATTTAATCAATAAAAGTGATCAAAACCACATCAATTGAAACGCTGTTTTATTTTTATAGGATCATTGTTTTTATTTTGGAATTGTTCACAAAAAAACCACCGCCGTTGGCGATGGTTCATTTTTTAAGCTGATATGCGGCCTATACGCCTCATTGCAGCAGGCGGCAAATGATTATTTTTTCGCCGCAAAACGTGCCGCTGCTTCGTCCCAGTTCACCACGTTCCAGAACTCTTTGATGTAGTCCGGACGGCGGTTCTGGAATTTCAGGTAGTAAGCATGTTCCCACACATCCAGGCCCAGAATCGGGAAGCCGGAAGCGCCAGAAATAGCTTCACCCATCAGCGGAGAATCCTGGTTAGCAGTAGAAACCACCGCCAGTTTATCGCCTTTCAGCACCAGCCATGCCCAGCCGGAACCAAAGCGGGAAGCTGCCGCTTTTTCAAATTCTGCTTTGAAGTTATCAACGGAGCCGAAGTCACGTTCGATAGCCGCTTTCAGGTCACCCTGCAGGGTGGTGCCTTTTTTCAGACCTTTCCAGAACAGGCTGTGGTTAGCGTGACCGCCAGCGTTGTTGCGCAGTACGGTTTTCTTGTCTGCTGGCAGCTGGTCCAGTTTGGTGATCAGCTCTTCAACCGGCAGGTTGGCAAATTCTGGCAGGCTTTCCAGCGCCGCGTTGGCGTTGTTTACGTAGGTCTGATGGTGTTTGGTGTGGTGGATTTCCATGGTCTGCTTATCGAAGTGCGGTTCCAGGGCATCGTAAGCATACGGCAGGGATGGCAGGGTATAGCTCATATTCATCTCCAGTATTGTCGGGCGGCCGATTGTTAATGCCGCGTAAGCAGTTGGTTTATTATAGTTAATTAAATGATATTGAAAATGATTATCAATGCCGCACTTTTCGTAAGGGTATGGTTTTGCAGGAAAATGCCCGAGATGTGAAGCAAATCACCCACTTAATGCCGTGATTGCCAGTAAATCGACAACGGCGGCAACAGGCGAAAGGTTAATCGACAGCACGATTTTTACACTCATCTCGTCGGAGATGTGAAGCGACGAAAAATGATGAGGATAAGAAGATGAGTAACGCGATTACGATGGGGATATTTTGGCATTTGATCGGCGCGGCCAGTGCAGCCTGTTTTTACGCTCCGTTCAAAAAAGTAAAAAAATGGTCATGGGAAACCATGTGGTCAGTCGGTGGGATTGTTTCGTGGATTATTCTGCCGTGGGCCATCAGCGCCCTGTTACTACCGGATTTCTGGGCGTATTACAGCTCGTTTAGTCTCTCTACGCTGCTGCCTGTTTTTCTGTTCGGCGCTATGTGGGGGATCGGTAATATCAACTATGGCCTGACCATGCGTTATCTCGGCATGTCGATGGGAATTGGCATCGCCATTGGCATTACGTTGATTGTCGGTACGCTGATGACGCCAATTATCAACGGCAATTTCGATGTGCTGATTAACACCGAAGGCGGACGCATGACGTTACTCGGCGTTCTGGTGGCGCTGATTGGCGTAGGGATTGTAACTCGAGCCGGGCAGTTGAAAGAGCGCAAGATGGGCATTAAAGCCGAAGAGTTCAATCTGAAAAAAGGGCTGGTGCTGGCGGTGATGTGCGGCATTTTCTCTGCCGGGATGTCCTTTGCGATGAACGCCGCAAAACCGATGCATGAAGCCGCTGCCGCACTTGGCGTCGATCCACTGTATGTCGCTCTGCCAAGCTATGTTGTCATCATGGGCGGCGGCGCGATCATTAACCTCGGTTTCTGTTTTATTCGTCTGGCAAAAGTGAAGGATTTGTCGCTAAAAGCCGACTTCTCGCTGGCAAAACCGCTGATCATTCACAATGTGTTACTCTCGGCACTGGGCGGGTTGATGTGGTATCTGCAATTCTTTTTCTATGCCTAGGGCCACGCCCGCATTCCGGCGCAGTATGACTACATCAGTTGGATGCTGCATATGAGTTTCTATGTATTGTGCGGCGGTATCGTCGGGCTGGTGCTGAAAGAGTGGAACAATACAGGACGCCGTCCGGTAACGGTGTTGAGCCTCGGTTGTGTGGTGATTATTGTCGCCGCTAACATCGTCGGCATCGGCATGGCGAATTAATCTTTCTGCGAATTGAGATGACGCCACTGGCTGGGCGTCATCCCGGTTTCCCGGGTAAACACCACCGAAAAATAGTTACTATCTTCAAAGCCACATTCGGTCGAAATATCACTGATTAACAGGCGGCTATGCTGGAGAAGATATTGCGCATGACACACTCTGACCTGCCGCAGATATTGATTGATGGTCATTCCAGTCTGCTGGCGAAATTGCTGACGCAAAACGCGCTCACTGCACGATGCCTCATCACAAAATTTATCCAGCGCAAAGGGACTTTTCAGGCTAGCCGCCAGCCGGGTAATCAGCTTATCCAGCAACGTTTCGCTGGATGTTGGCGGCAACGAATCACTGGTGTAACGATGGCGATTCAGCAACATCACCAACTGCCCGAACAGCAACTCAGCCATTTCGTTAGCAAACGGCACATGCTGACTACTTTCATGCTCAAGCTGACCGATAACCTGCCGCGCCTGCGCCATCCCCACGCTACCTAAGCGCCAGTGTGGTTGCCCTGCGCTGGCGCTAAATCCCGGAATCGCTCCCTGCCAGTCAAGATTCAGCTTCAGCCGCTCCGGGCAATAAATAATATTCTGCAAAACCAGATCGTTAACGGAAGCGTAGGAGTGTTTATCGTCAGCATGAATATAAAAGAGATCGCCACGGGTAATGCGATAAGGACGATCGTTGAGTACATGCAGACCATTACCGCGCCAGACAATCACCAGCTCACAAAAATCATGTGTATGTTCGGCAAAGACATCTTGCGGATAACGGTCAGCCACAGCGACTGCCTGCTGGTCGCTGGCAAAAAAATCATCTTTGAGAAGTTTTAACTGATGCGCCACCGTGGCTACCTCGGCCAGAGAACGAAGTTGATTATTCGCAATATGGCGTACAAATACGTTGAGAAGATTCGCGTTATTGCAGAAAGCCATCCCGTCCCTGGCGAATATCACGCGGTGACCAGTTAAACTCTCGGCGAAAAAGCGTCGAAAAGTGGTTACTGTCGCTGAATCCACAGCGATAGGCGATGTCAGTGACGCTGGCCTCGCTGTGGCGTAGCAGATGTCGGGCTTTCATCAGTCGCAGGCGGTTCAGGTATCGCTGAGGCGTCAGTCCCGTTTGCTGCTTAAGCTGCCGATGTAGCGTACGCAGTGAAAGAGAAAATTGATCCGCCACGGCATCCCAATTCACCTCATCGGCAAAATGGTCCTCCAGCCAGGCCAGAAGCAAGTTGAGACGTGATGCGCTGTTTTCCAGGTTCTCCTGCAAACTGCTTTTACGCAGCAAGAGCAGTAATTGCATAAACAAGATCTCGCGACTGGCGGTCGAGGGTAAATCATTTTCCCCTTCCTGCTGTTCCATCTGTGCAACCAGCTGTCGCACCTGCTGCAATACGCTGTGGTTAACGCGCCAGTGAGACGGATACTGCCCATCCAGCTCTTGTGGCAGCAACTGATTCAGCCCGGCGAGAAACTGAAATCGATCCGGCGAGCGATACAGCACATTGGTCAGACACAGATTATCGGTATGTTCATACAGATGCCGATCATGATCGCGTACGAAACAGACCGTGCCACCGGTGATGGTATAGGGCTGCCCATTAAACACATGAATACCCGTGCCATGTTCGACAATCACAATTTCATGAAAATCATGATGATGTTCAGGAAAATCCGCCTGCGGGAGCCGGGGTTCTATCGCCACGGACGCGTTACAAGACGGAAAAAAATCCACACTACGTAATACGGTCATACTGGCCTCCTGATGTCGTCAACACGGCGAAATAGTAATCACGAGGTCAGGTTCTTACCTTAAATTTTCGACGGAAAACCACGTAAAAAACGTCGATTTTTCAAGATACAGCGTGAATTTTCAGGAAATGCGGTGAGCATCACATCACCACAATTCAGCAAATTGTGAGCATCATCACGTTCATCTTTCCCTGGTTGCCAATGGCCCATTTTCCTGTCAGTAACGAGAAGGTCGCGAATTCAGGCGCTTTTTAGACTGGTCGTAATGAAATTCAGCAGGATCACATTATGACCTTTCGCAATTGTGTCGCCGTAGATCTCGGCGCATCCAGTGGGCGCGTGATGCTGGCGCGTTACGAGCGTGAATGCCGCAGCCTGACGCTGCGCGAAATCCATCGTTTTAACAATGGGCTGCATAGCCAAAACGGTTATGTCACCTGGGATGTGGATAGCCTGGAAAGTGCCATTCGCCTTGGATTAAACAAGGTGTGCGAGGAAGGGATTCGTATCGATAGCATTGGGATTGATACCTGGGGCGTGGACTTTGTGCTGCTCGACCAACAGGGTCAGCGTGTGGGCCTGCCCGTTGCTTATCGCGATAGCCGCACCAATGGCCTGATGCCGCAGGCACAACAGCAACTCGGCAAACGCGATATTTATCAGCGTAGCGGCATCCAGTTTCTACCCTTCAATACGCTTTATCAGTTGCGTGCGCTGACGGAGCAACAACCTGAACTTATTCCACACATTGCTCACGCTCTGCTGATGCCGGATTACTTCAGTTATCGCCTGACCGGCAAGATGAACTGGGAATATACCAATGCCACCACCACACAACTGGTCAATATCAATAGCGACGACTGGGACGAGTCGCTACTGGCGTGGAGCGGGGCCAACAAAGCCTGGTTTGGTCGCCCGACGCATCCGGGTAATGTCATTGGGCACTGGATTTGCCCGCAGGGTAATGAGATTCCGGTGGTCGCCGTTGCCAGCCATGATACCGCCAGCGCGGTTATCGCCTCGCCGTTAAACGGTTCACGCGCCGCTTATCTCTCTTCTGGCACCTGGTCATTGATGGGCTTCGAAAGCCAGACGCCATTTACCAATGACACGGCGCTGGCAGCCAACATCACCAATGAAGGCGGGGCGGAAGGTCGCTATCGGGTGCTGAAAAATATTATGGGCTTATGGCTGCTTCAGCGAGTGCTTCAGGAACGGCAAATCAACGATCTCCCGGCGCTTATCGCCGCGACACAGGCACTTCCGGCCTGCCGCTTCATCATCAATCCCAATGACGATCGCTTTATCAATCCTGACGAGATGTGCAGCGAAATTCAGGCTGCGTGTCGGGAAACGGCGCAACCGATCCCGGGAAGTGATGCTGAACTGGCGCGCTGTATTTTCGACAGTCTGGCGCTGCTGTATGCCGATGTGTTGCATGAGCTGGCGCAGCTGCGCGGTGAAGATTTCTCGCAACTGCATATTGTCGGCGGCGGCTGCCAGAACACGCTGCTCAACCAGCTATGCGCCGATGCCTGCGGTATTCGGGTGATCGCCGGGCCTGTTGAAGCCTCAACGCTCGGCAATATCGGCATCGAGTTAATTACGCTGGATGAACTCAACAATGTGGATGATTTCCGTCAGGTCGTCAGCACCACCGCGAATCTGACCACCTTTACCCCTAATCCTGACAGTGAAATTGCCCACTATGTGGCGCAGATTCACTCTACACGACAGACAAAGGAGCTTTGCGCATGACCACTCAACTGGAACAGGCCTGGGAGCTGGCGAAACAGCGTTTCGCGGCGGTGGGGATTGATGTCGAGGAGGCGCTGCGCCAACTTGATCGTTTACCCGTTTCAATGCACTGCTGGCAGGGCGATGATGTTTCCGGTTTTGAAAACCCGGAAGGTTCGCTGACCGGGGGGATTCAGGCCACAGGCAATTATCCGGGCAAAGCGCGTAATGCCAGTGAGCTACGTGCCGATCTGGAACAGGCTATGCGGCTGATTCCGGGGCCGAAACGGCTTAATTTACATGCCATCTATCTGGAATCAGATACGCCAGTCTCGCGCGACCAGATCAAACCAGAGCACTTCAAAAACTGGGTTGAATGGGCGAAAGCCAATCAGCTCGGTCTGGATTTTAACCCCTCCTGCTTTTCGCATCCGCTAAGCGCCGATGGCTTTACGCTCTCGCATCCCGACGACAGCATTCGCCAGTTCTGGATTGATCACTGCAAAGCCAGCCGTCGCGTTTCGGCCTATTTTGGCGAGCAACTCGGCACACCATCGGTGATGAACATCTGGATCCCGGATGGTATGAAAGATATCACCGTTGACCGTCTCGCCCCGCGTCAGCGTCTGCTGGCAGCACTGGATGAGGTGATCAGCGAGAAGCTAAACCCTGCGCACCATATCGACGCCGTTGAGAGCAAATTGTTTGGCATTGGCGCAGAGAGCTACACGGTTGGCTCCAATGAGTTTTACATGGGGTATGCCACCAGCCGCCAGACTGCGCTGTGCCTGGACGCCGGGCACTTCCACCCGACTGAAGTGATTTCCGACAAGATTTCCGCCGCCATGCTGTATGTGCCGCAGTTGCTGCTGCACGTCAGCCGTCCGGTTCGCTGGGACAGCGATCACGTAGTGCTGCTGGATGATGAAACCCAGGCAATTGCCAGTGAGATTGTGCGTCACGATCTGTTTGACCGGGTGCATATCGGCCTTGACTTCTTCGATGCCTCTATCAACCGCATTGCCGCGTGGGTCATTGGTACACGCAATATGAAAAAAGCCCTGCTGCGTGCGTTGCTGGAACCTACCGCTGAGCTGCGCAAGCTGGAAGCGGCGGGCGATTACACTGCGCGTCTGGCACTGCTGGAAGAGCAGAAATCGTTGCCGTGGCAGGCGGTCTGGGAAATGTATTGCCAACGTCACGATACGCCAGCAGGTAGCGAATGGCTGGAGAGCGTGCGGGCTTATGAGAAAGCGATTTTGAGCCAGCGTGGGTAAACACTGCCGGATGCGGCACAAGCGCCTTATCCGGCCTACGGGTCGAATGTCCATGCGGGCTGTCACCCTCACCCCGGCCCTCTCCCTGAAAGGGCGAGGGAGAAAAACATAGCCTCGTGCGGCAACGGAGCTGAACACCGCTCCGGACAGTCCCCTCGCCCCTACGGGGAGAGGGTTAGGGTGAGGGGAACAAGCCGCACCATGTCTAAACAAGGCAACCTAATTTACAGGAACACAGAACATGCAAAACATTACCCAGTCCTGGTTTGTCCAGGGAATGATCAAAGCCACCACCGATGCCTGGCTGAAAGGCTGGGACGAGCGCAACGGCGGCAACCTGACGCTGCGCCTGGATGACGCCGATATCGCGCTTTATCACGACAACTTCCACCCACAACCGCGCTATATTCCGCTCAGCCAACCCATGCCTTTACTGGCAAATACGCCGTTTATTGTCACCGGCTCCGGCAAATTCTTCCGTAACGTCCAGCTCGATCCTGCAGCTAACTTAGGCGTCGTAAAAGTCGACAGCGATGGCGCGGGCTACCATATTCTCTGGGGGTTAACCAACGAAGCCGTTCCAACTTCTGAACTTCCGGCTCACTTTCTCTCCCACTGCGAGCGCATTAAAGCCACCAACGGTAAAGATCGGGTGATCATGCACTGCCACGCCACCAACCTGATCGCCCTCACCTATGTACTGGAAAACGACACCGCGGTCTTTACTCGCCAACTGTGGGAAGGCAGCACCGAATGTCTGGCAGTATTCCCGGATGGCGTTGGCATTCTGCCGTGGATGGTGCCCGGCACGGACGAAATCGGCCAGGCGACCGCACAAGAGATGCAAAAACATTCGCTGGTGTTGTGGCCCTTCCACGGTGTGTTCGGTTCCGGACCGACGCTGGATGAAGCCTTTGGTTTAATCGACACCGCAGAAAAATCAGCACAAGTATTAGTGAAGGTTTATTCGATGGGCGGCATGAAACAGACCATCAGCCGTGAAGAGTTGATAGCGCTCGGCAAGCGCTTCGGCGTTACACCACTAGCCAGTGCGCTGGCGCTGTAAGGAGCAAACATGATCCGCAAAGCCTTTGTCATGCAGGTAAACCCCGACGCCCACGAAGAGTATCAGCGTCGGCATAATCCCATCTGGCCGGAACTGGAAGCAGTGTTGAAATCTCACGGTGTGCATAACTACGCCATTTACCTCGACAAAGCGCGTAATCTGCTGTTTGCCATGGTAGAGATTGAATCTGAAGAACGGTGGAATGCGGTAGCCAGTACTGATGTTTGCCAACGTTGGTGGAAATATATGACCGATGTTATGCCCGCTAACCCAGATAACAGCCCGGTGAGTAGCGAGCTGCAAGAAGTGTTTTACCTGCCGTAATTGCCCAATGTGCCGGAGATGCCTCCGGCACAATATTTTAAATTTCGATTTGAAAAATTAAACATATTACATCTCCCGGTAAGTTATATTTCCCTGATACATTGTGAGTAAATCACAAAAATAATGAATAACCCATTAATGATTCATGTGGTTTATTTAAATAACCATTATGTGCATTACTCCGCAAATCTGACCTTTCACTCTGTCTCAAATTGTCATTGTTTACCGACATATCGCCTCTCATCACTTAATCGCTCCACCATTACAATTGATTAAAATATATTTTATGGAGTCCGATTAATGGCAGCTCTTACTGCAAGCTGTATTGACCTGAATATTCAGGGCAATGGCGCTTATTCCGTTCTGAAGCAG
>NZ_JBQZXE010000053.1:0-24196 GCF_053555855.1 Shigella sp. SIG3 | reverse complement strand
TTATAACAAAAGGGGAGTGCAGAAGGAGTCTTGGCGGGCAATTGGTATAACCAATGCGAAATAAAACAATTATTTAACAAATAATTATCATTAGAGTGACAACTGGGTGGTGAGAAAATAAAGACTCATTAGCTGAATCGTGTAAGAAAAATAGAATTTATAAATGGCGCCAATAATTTCCAAACGCTAAGCCGCACAAAAGAACAAATATTAATAAGCGATGCTGATGTTTATTTAGCCGTAATAATTACGGCGAGTGATTACTACAGCTAAATAATATTTACAGATTACGTCAGATGCGTTTTTCGTAGCGCCAGATAATCCAGCAAACCACCAAGCACGACGCCAGAAAGGGCGACTAAAACCCCGACTTCCAGCAGAGCAGGCAGGAAAGAGAAGTGCGTCAAATCCAGCGCGTCCATCGTCAACAGAAGTAACCACACGGCCAACAGGCTGACGCCCGCCGCCAGTGTCCACATGGCAAAGGCATAACCTGCCGGATATTCGGTACGGGAGATAAAGTTGTCATTTACTCGTGTATATTCAAGCGTCTGGCGGCAAACCAGCAGCAAAATAAGCCCCGGTACGGCAGCGGCGACGGAGAATAGATAGAATGTCGACCAGCCGTGTGCTTCAACAAACCAACCCGCCACGGGGCCGACATAAACTCGCCCTACAGCGGAAAGCGCTGAGAGCAGGGCAAATTGAGTAGCGGAAAATGACTTATTACACAGCGTCATTAACAGCGCGACAAAGGCTGATGTGCCCATCCCGCCACAGAGGTTTTCGAAAAAGACGGCTGCGCCCATGCTGTAGAGATGCTTATCAGTAATCGACAGCAGCCAGTAACCAGCGTTAGACGCACCTTGTAAAATGCCGAAAATCAGCAGCGCCCGGAACAGCGACAGGCGCTGCATCAAAATCCCACCGTACAATGCGCCAACAATGGTCGCCAGTAAGCCAAGCGTTTTGTTTACCACGCCTACTTCACCCGCATCAAACCCGACGCCGCGAATCAAAAACGTGGTTGTCAGGCTCATGGCGAATGCGTCGCCCAGCTTATACAGCACGATAAGAAGCAAAATAAGCCAGGCATTATTGCGACCAAAGAAATCTCGCAGAGGTGCAACAACCGCTTGTTCCAGCGTTTTGGGCACAGGAATGGTGTCGGTTGGTTCTGGTGCAAGCAACGTCGCGATAATACAGGGGATCAACAGCGCCGCCATCAACCAGTACATGCCCTGCCAGCCCAACCATTTATCTGCCAGCCACAGGGCTAGGCCGCCGGAAACCAGCATCCCTAAACGGTAACCCAGCACGCTGATTGCCGCGCCCGCACCACGTTCTTCTGCCGGGAGCACATCGGTTTTCCACGCATCGAAGACAATATCCTGGGAGGCAGAGCAAAAAGCGATCACCACCGCCAGCGCCGCCATCCAGCGGAGTTGGGTGCCTGGTTCGAGAAAACCCATCGCCGCAATGGCGACTAATAACAGGATTTGCGTGGCGAGCAGCCAACCGCGCCGCCGCCCAAAAAATGGGGGCGTGTAGCGGTCCATCAGCGGTGACCAGAGGAATTTAAAAACGTAAGCCTGGCCTACCAGAGAGAAGAAACCAATGGTTTTGAGATCGATATTTTCGACCGTCATCCAGGCCTGTAAGGTGCCGGATGTCAGGGCGAGCGGTAGCCCGGAAGCAAAACCCAGGATCAGCAATATGGCTGAACGCGGCTGTTGAAAAATACGTAAATATTGACTGGACATGGGCGTCTACAGGCCCGGCTTGCACCGGGCCAGAGGGCAGAAATTAACGCGCGTTCTGCTTGATGAATTCGTGAATGCTGGTGTCCTGAGACATATCAGCGATGGTATCGGTCAGCACACTGTTAACCGCATCGGCGATATTTTTGTTGGAGGCCTGGAACGCACCTTCAACGTTGTAGCTGGCACGATAGTTTTTGGTCATTTTGTTGCCATTCTGCGCGGTAGCGATGATGGCGATATCCGCTTTGGTAGCGATGTTGTAGCGCACGTTGCCCTGGGACACGTCAGCATACAGTTGGCTAACGATGATTTGCAGATTAACCGGGCCATTCGGACCAACCATGTAACCACGCGCGGTCATCTGTTTTTCCAGCACTTCTTGCAGCAGGAAACGCAGATCGCGGGAGGCGGTCAGGGTAACGATTTGATTATCGCGGGTGACTTTTGCCAGCGCCTGATCTGTACGCTGATCGGCACCATTAATGCTTACGGTGACGCCCATCAGGCTTGGATCCTGCTGTGGCAGTGTAATCGTCGGGGAAACTTCAATAGTTGTTGGCGGTTTTGCGCATCCTGCAAGCATAAACAGAGCAACTAACGGGAAGAGGATTTTTTTGAACATGTTCGGGCTCTCAGAGACTCTTAAGCGTGTTTGGTAAAAATTCCCGCCATCATAACATTGCCAACGGCGAGGGGAAGTGGGTAAGGCATGTAAATTCATCATGTTGACGAAATAATCACCCCTGGTAAAAGAAACGCTGATGCGAGGCCTGTGTTTCAATCTTTAAATCAGTAAACTTCATACGCTTGACGGAAAAACCAGGACGAAACCTAAATATTTGTTGTTAAGCTGCAATGGAAACGGTAAAAGCGGCTAGTATTTAAAGGGATGGATGACATCTCAGCGTTGTCGGAGGAGATATTTCATGATGATACGTGAGCGGATAGAAGAAAAATTAAGGGCGGCGTTCCAACCCGTATTCCTCGAAGTAGTGGATGAAAGCTATCGTCACAATGTCCCAGCCGGCTCTGAAAGCCATTTTAAAGTTGTGCTGGTCAGCGATCGTTTTACGGGTGAACGTTTTCTGAATCGTCATCGAATGATTTACAGTACTTTAGCGGAGGAACTCTCTACTACCGTTCATGCGCTGGCTCTGCATACTTACACTATTAAGGAGTGGGAAGGGTTGCAGGACACCGTCTTTGCCTCTCCTCCCTGTCGTGGAGCAGGAAGCATCGCGTAAAAACGCATTTGCAACTGTCGGCGCTTTTCCAGTATGTTGCTAAAGATTTTATGAAAAACGGCCTGCGGGCCGTTTTGTTTTGTCTGGATTTTGCGCTTTTTGCCCAGCATTCAGACGAAAATTGCCCGGGAATTGTGAAAAAATACGCGACAGCGCGCAATAACCGTTCTCGACTCATAAAAGTGATGCCGCTATAATGCCGCGTCCTATTTGAATGCTTTCGGGATGATTCTGGTAACAGGGAATGTGATTGATTATAAGAACATCCCGGTTCCGCGAAGCCAACAACCTGTGCTTGCGGGGTAAGAGTTGACCGAGCACTGTGATTTTTTGAGGTAACAAGATGCAAGTTTCAGTTGAAACCACTCAAGGCCTTGGCCGCCGTGTAACGATTACTATCGCTGCTGACAGCATCGAGACCGCTGTTAAAAGCGAGCTGGTCAACGTTGCGAAAAAAGTACGTATTGACGGCTTCCGCAAAGGCAAAGTGCCAATGAATATCGTTGCTCAGCGTTATGGCGCGTCTGTACGCCAGGACGTTCTGGGTGACCTGATGAGCCGTAACTTCATTGACGCCATCATTAAAGAAAAAATCAATCCGGCTGGCGCACCGACTTATGTTCCGGGCGAATACAAGCTGGGTGAAGACTTCACTTACTCTGTAGAGTTTGAAGTTTATCCGGAAGTTGAACTGCAGGGTCTGGAAGCGATCGAAGTTGAAAAACCGATCGTTGAAGTGACCGACGCTGACGTTGACGGCATGCTGGATACTCTGCGTAAACAGCAGGCGACCTGGAAAGAAAAAGACGGCGCTGTTGAAGCAGAAGACCGCGTAACCATCGACTTCACCGGTTCTGTAGACGGCGAAGAGTTCGAAGGCGGTAAAGCGTCTGATTTCGTACTGGCGATGGGCCAGGGTCGTATGATCCCGGGCTTTGAAGACGGTATCAAAGGCCACAAAGCTGGCGAAGAGTTCACCATCGACGTGACCTTCCCGGAAGAATACCACGCAGAAAACCTGAAAGGTAAAGCAGCGAAATTCGCTATCAACCTGAAGAAAGTTGAAGAGCGTGAACTGCCGGAACTGACTGCAGAATTCATCAAACGTTTCGGCGTTGAAGATGGTTCCGTAGAAGGTCTGCGCGCTGAAGTGCGTAAAAACATGGAGCGCGAGCTGAAGAGCGCCATCCGTAACCGCGTTAAGTCTCAGGCGATCGAAGGTCTGGTAAAAGCTAACGACATCGACGTACCGGCTGCGCTGATCGACAGCGAAATCGACGTTCTGCGTCGCCAGGCTGCACAGCGTTTCGGTGGCAACGAAAAACAAGCTCTGGAACTGCCGCGCGAACTGTTCGAAGAACAGGCTAAACGCCGCGTAGTTGTTGGCCTGCTGCTGGGCGAAGTTATCCGCACCAACGAGCTGAAAGCTGACGAAGAGCGCGTGAAAGGCCTGATCGAAGAGATGGCTTCTGCGTACGAAGATCCGAAAGAAGTTATCGAGTTCTACAGCAAAAACAAAGAACTGATGGACAACATGCGCAATGTTGCTCTGGAAGAACAGGCTGTTGAAGCTGTACTGGCGAAAGCGAAAGTGACTGAAAAAGAAACCACTTTCAACGAGCTGATGAACCAGCAGGCGTAATTTACGCAGCATAACGCGCTAAATTCGCACAAAGGCCCGTCACCGCCAGGTGGTGGGCTTTTTTTTGTCATGAATTTTGCATGGAGCCGTGCGAAAAGCCTCTTTCGGTGTTAGCGTAACAACAAAAGATTGTTATGCTTGAAATATGGTGATGCCGTACCCATAACACAGGGACTAGCTGATAATCCGTCCATAAGGTTACAATCGGTACAGCAGGTTTTTTTCAATTTTATCCAGGAGACGGAAATGTCATACAGCGGCGAACGAGATAACTTTGCACCCCATATGGCGCTGGTGCCGATGGTCATTGAACAGACCTCACGCGGTGAGCGCTCTTTTGATATCTATTCTCGTCTACTTAAGGAACGCGTCATTTTTCTGACTGGCCAGGTTGAAGACCACATGGCTAACCTGATTGTGGCGCAGATGCTGTTCCTGGAAGCGGAAAACCCAGAAAAAGATATCTATCTGTACATTAACTCCCCAGGCGGGGTGATCACTGCCGGGATGTCTATCTATGACACCATGCAGTTTATCAAGCCTGATGTCAGCACCATCTGTATGGGCCAGGCGGCCTCGATGGGCGCTTTCTTGTTGACCGCAGGGGCAAAAGGTAAACGTTTTTGCCTGCCGAATTCGCGCGTGATGATTCACCAACCGTTGGGCGGCTACCAGGGCCAGGCGACCGATATCGAAATTCATGCTCGTGAAATTCTGAAAGTTAAAGGGCGCATGAATGAACTTATGGCGCTTCATACGGGTCAATCATTAGAACAGATTGAACGTGATACCGAGCGCGATCGCTTCCTTTCCGCCCCTGAAGCGGTGGAATACGGTCTGGTCGATTCGATTCTGACCCATCGTAATTGATGCCAGAGGCGCAACTGTGCCGCTATACTTATCTAGGGCGGCACAACGCTGTAAGCGGCTTGCGCCTGAGAATGGCATTTGCGTCGTCGTGTGCGGCACAAAGAACAAAGAAGAGGTTTTGACCCATGACAGATAAACGCAAAGATGGCTCAGGCAAATTGCTGTATTGCTCTTTTTGCGGCAAAAGCCAGCATGAAGTGCGCAAGCTGATTGCCGGTCCATCCGTGTATATCTGCGACGAATGTGTTGATTTATGTAACGACATCATTCGCGAAGAGATTAAAGAAGTTGCACCGCATCGTGAACGCAGTGCGCTACCGACGCCGCATGAAATTCGCAACCACCTGGACGATTACGTTATCGGCCAGGAACAGGCGAAAAAAGTGCTGGCGGTCGCGGTATACAACCATTACAAACGTCTGCGCAACGGCGATACCAGCAATGGTGTCGAGTTGGGCAAAAGTAACATTCTGCTGATCGGTCCGACCGGTTCCGGTAAAACGCTGCTGGCTGAAACGCTGGCGCGCCTGCTGGACGTCCCGTTCACCATGGCCGACGCAACCACGCTGACCGAAGCCGGTTATGTGGGCGAAGACGTTGAAAACATCATTCAGAAGCTGTTGCAAAAGTGCGATTACGACGTACAGAAAGCGCAGCGCGGGATTGTCTACATCGATGAAATCGACAAGATTTCTCGTAAGTCAGACAACCCGTCCATTACCCGAGACGTTTCCGGTGAAGGAGTACAGCAGGCACTGTTGAAACTGATCGAAGGTACGGTAGCTGCTGTTCCACCGCAAGGTGGGCGTAAACATCCGCAGCAGGAATTCTTGCAGGTTGATACCTCTAAGATCCTGTTTATTTGTGGCGGTGCGTTTGCCGGTCTGGATAAAGTGATTTCCCACCGTGTAGAAACCGGCTCCGGCATTGGTTTTGGCGCGACGGTAAAAGCGAAGTCCGACAAAGCAAGCGAAGGCGAGCTGCTGGCGCAGGTTGAACCGGAAGATCTGATCAAGTTTGGTCTTATCCCTGAGTTCATTGGTCGTCTGCCGGTTGTAGCAACGTTGAATGAACTGAGCGAAGAAGCTCTGATTCAGATCCTCAAAGAGCCGAAAAACGCCCTGACCAAGCAGTATCAGGCGCTGTTTAATCTGGAAGGCGTGGATCTGGAATTCCGTGACGAGGCGCTGGATGCTATCGCTAAGAAAGCGATGGCGCGTAAAACCGGTGCCCGTGGCCTGCGTTCCATCGTAGAAGCCGCACTGCTCGATACCATGTACGATCTGCCGTCCATGGAAGACGTCGAAAAAGTGGTTATTGACGAGTCGGTAATTGATGGTCAAAGCAAACCGTTGCTGATTTATGGTAAGCCGGAAGCGCAACAGGCATCTGGTGAATAATTAACCATTCCCATACAATTAGTTAAACAAAAAGGGGGGATTTTATCTCCCCTTTAATTTTTCCTCTATTCTCGGCGTTGAATGTGGGGGAAACATCCCCATATACTGACGTACATGTTAATAGATGGCGTGAAGCACAGTCGTGTCATCTGATTACCTGGCGGAAATTAAACTAAGAGAGAGCTCTATGAATCCTGAGCGTTCTGAACGCATTGAAATCCCCGTATTGCCGCTGCGCGATGTGGTGGTTTATCCGCACATGGTCATCCCCTTATTTGTCGGGCGGGAAAAATCTATCCGTTGTCTGGAAGCGGCGATGGACCATGATAAAAAAATTATGCTGGTCGCGCAGAAAGAAGCTTCAACGGATGAGCCGGGTGTAAACGATCTTTTCACCGTCGGGACCGTGGCCTCTATATTGCAGATGCTGAAACTGCCTGACGGCACCGTCAAAGTGCTGGTCGAGGGGTTACAGCGCGCGCGTATTTCTGCGCTCTCTGACAATGGCGAACACTTTTCTGCGAAGGCGGAGTATCTGGAGTCGCCGACCATTGATGAGCGGGAACAGGAAGTGCTGGTGCGTACTGCAATCAGCCAGTTCGAAGGCTACATCAAGCTGAACAAAAAAATCCCACCAGAAGTGCTGACGTCGCTGAATAGCATCGACGATCCGGCGCGTCTGGCGGATACCATTGCTGCACATATGCCGCTGAAACTGGCTGACAAACAGTCCGTTCTGGAGATGTCCGACGTTAACGAACGTCTGGAATATCTGATGGCAATGATGGAATCGGAAATCGATCTGCTGCAGGTTGAGAAACGCATTCGCAACCGCGTTAAAAAGCAGATGGAGAAATCCCAGCGTGAGTACTATCTGAACGAGCAAATGAAAGCTATTCAGAAAGAACTCGGTGAAATGGACGACGCGCCGGACGAAAACGAAGCCCTGAAGCGCAAAATCGACGCGGCGAAGATGCCGAAAGAGGCAAAAGAGAAAGCGGAAGCAGAGTTGCAGAAGCTGAAAATGATGTCTCCGATGTCGGCAGAAGCGACCGTAGTGCGTGGTTATATCGACTGGATGGTACAGGTACCGTGGAATGCGCGCAGCAAGGTCAAAAAAGACCTGCGTCAGGCGCAGGAAATCCTTGATACCGACCATTATGGTCTGGAGCGCGTGAAAGATCGCATCCTTGAGTACCTTGCGGTTCAAAGCCGTGTCAACAAAATCAAGGGACCGATCCTCTGCCTGGTAGGGCCGCCGGGGGTAGGTAAAACCTCTCTTGGTCAGTCCATTGCCAAAGCCACCGGGCGTAAATATGTCCGTATGGCGCTGGGCGGCGTGCGTGATGAAGCGGAAATCCGTGGTCACCGCCGTACTTACATCGGTTCTATGCCGGGTAAACTGATCCAGAAAATGGCGAAAGTGGGCGTGAAAAACCCGCTGTTCCTGCTCGATGAGATCGACAAAATGTCTTCTGACATGCGAGGCGATCCGGCCTCTGCACTGCTTGAAGTGCTGGATCCAGAGCAGAACGTAGCGTTCAGCGACCACTACCTGGAAGTGGATTACGATCTCAGCGACGTGATGTTTGTCGCGACGTCGAACTCCATGAACATTCCGGCACCGCTGCTGGATCGTATGGAAGTGATTCGCCTCTCCGGTTATACCGAAGATGAAAAACTGAACATCGCCAAACGTCACCTGCTGCCGAAGCAGATTGAACGTAATGCACTGAAAAAAGGTGAGCTGACCGTCGACGATAGCGCCATTATCGGCATTATTCGTTACTACACCCGTGAGGCGGGCGTGCGTGGTCTGGAGCGTGAAATCTCCAAACTGTGCCGCAAAGCGGTTAAGCAGTTACTGCTCGATAAGTCATTAAAACATATCGAAATTAACGGCGATAACCTGCATGACTACCTCGGTGTTCAGCGTTTCGACTATGGTCGCGCTGATAACGAAAACCGTGTCGGTCAGGTAACCGGTCTGGCGTGGACGGAAGTGGGCGGTGACTTGCTGACCATTGAAACCGCATGTGTTCCGGGTAAAGGCAAACTGACCTATACCGGTTCGCTCGGCGAAGTGATGCAGGAGTCTATTCAGGCGGCGTTAACGGTGGTTCGTGCGCGTGCGGAAAAACTGGGGATCAACCCTGATTTTTACGAAAAACGTGACATCCACGTCCACGTACCGGAAGGTGCGACGCCGAAAGATGGTCCGAGTGCCGGTATTGCTATGTGCACCGCGCTGGTTTCTTGCCTGACCGGTAACCCGGTTCGTGCCGATGTGGCAATGACCGGTGAGATCACTCTGCGTGGTCAGGTACTGCCGATCGGTGGTTTGAAAGAAAAACTCCTGGCAGCGCATCGCGGCGGGATTAAAACAGTGCTAATTCCGTTCGAAAATAAACGCGATCTGGAAGAGATTCCTGACAACGTAATTGCCGATCTGGACATTCATCCTGTGAAGCGCATTGAGGAAGTTCTGACTCTGGCGCTGCAAAATGAACCGTCTGGCATGCAGGTTGTGACTGCAAAATAGTGACCTCGCGCAAAATGCACTAATAAAAACAGGGCTGGCAGGCTAATTCGGGCTTGCCAGCCTTTTTTTGTCTCGCTAAGTTAGATAGCGGATCGGGCTTGCCCTTATTAAGGGGTGTTGTAAGGGGATGGCTGGCCTGATATAACTGCTGCGCGTTCGTACCTTGAAGGATTCAAGTGCGATATAAATTATAAAGAGGAAGAGAAGAGTGAATAAATCTCAATTGATCGACAAGATTGCTGCAGGGGCTGATATCTCTAAAGCTGCGGCTGGCCGTGCGTTAGATGCTATTATTGCTTCCGTAACTGAATCTCTGAAAGAAGGGGATGATGTAGCACTGGTAGGTTTTGGTACTTTTGCCGTTAAAGAGCGTGCTGCCCGTACTGGCCGCAACCCGCAGACCGGTAAAGAGATCACCATCGCTGCCGCTAAAGTACCGAGCTTCCGTGCAGGTAAAGCACTGAAAGACGCGGTAAACTAAGCGTTGTCCCCAGTGGGGATGTGACGAAGTTCAAGGGCGCATCTACTGATGTGCCTTTTTTCTTTGTATTCGGTGACTTTCTGTGTCTTGTGGGCTGACAATTGCCCCCGTTTCTTGTCACAATAGGCCTTTGCGCGCATCGATACGTTGCGTGAGGTACACAGTCATCTACAGCGGAGTGTTGTTACACCATGATGGACAGCTTACGCACGGCTGCAAACAGTCTCGTGCTCAAGATTATTTTCGGTATCATTATCGTGTCGTTCATATTGACCGGCGTGAGTGGTTACCTGATTGGCGGAGGCAATAACTACGCCGCAAAAGTGAATGACCAGGAAATCAGCCGTGGGCAGTTCGAGAACGCCTTTAACAGCGAGCGTAATCGCATGCAGCAACAGCTGGGCGATCAATACTCCGAGCTGGCAGCGAACGAAGGCTATATGAAAACCCTGCGTCAACAGGTGCTGAATCGTCTGATCGACGAGGCGCTGTTGGATCAGTACGCTCGTGAGCTGAAACTGGGTATCAGTGATGAGCAGGTTAAACAGGCGATTTTCGCGACCCCAGCCTTCCAGGTTGACGGCAAATTTGATAACAGCCGCTATAACGGTATCCTCAACCAGATGGGGATGACCGCCGATCAGTACGCCCAGGCGCTGCGTAACCAGCTCACTACCCAACAGCTGATTAACGGCGTTGCCGGTACCGATTTTATGCTGAAAGGTGAAACCGACGAGCTGGCGGCACTGGTCGCGCAACAACGCGTGGTGCGTGAGGCGACTATCGATGTTAACGCGCTGGCGGCGAAGCAGCCTGTGACCGAACAGGAGATTGCCAGCTACTACGAACAAAACAAAAACAATTTCATGACGCCGGAACAATTCCGCGTGAGTTACATCAAGCTGGTTGCCGCAACGATGCAGCAACCGGTTAGCGATGCGGATATCCAGAGCTACTACGATCAGCATCAGGATCAATTCACCCAGCCGCAGCGTACCCGCTACAGCATCATCCAGACCAAAACTGAAGATGAAGCGAAAGCGGTACTTGATGAGCTGAATAAAGGCGGTGATTTTGCTGCATTAGCCAAAGAAAAATCTGCCGATATTATCTCTGCCCGTAACGGCGGCGATATGGGTTGGTTAGAAGATGCCACTATCCCCGACGAACTGAAAAATGCTGGTCTGAAAGAAAAAGGCCAACTGTCTGGTGTCATCAAATCTTCGGTCGGTTTCCTGATTGTACGTCTGGACGACATTCAGCCAGCGAAAGTGAAATCGTTAGACGAAGTACGTGACGACATTGCGGCGAAAGTGAAACACGAAAAAGCCCTCGATGCGTACTATGCGCTGCAGCAGAAAGTGAGCGATGCGGCAAGCAACGAAACCGAGTCTCTGGCCGGTGCAGAGCAAGCTGCCGGCGTTAAAGCCACTCAGACGGGTTGGTTCAGCAAAGATAACCTGCCGGAAGAGTTGAACTTCAAGCCGGTTGCCGACGCTATCTTTAACGGCGGTCTGGTAGGTGAAAACGGCGCGTCGGGCATCAACTCTGACATCATCACCGTAGACGGCGACCGCGCATTCGTGCTGCGCGTCAGCGAGCACAAACCGGAAGCGGTGAAACCGTTGGCAGATGTTCAGGAACAAGTTAAGGCACTGGTTCAGCACAACAAAGCTGAACAACAGGCGAAAGTGGATGCTGAGAAACTGCTGGTTGATTTGAAAGCCGGCAAAGGTGCGGAAGCTATGCAGGCTGCCGGTCTGAAATTTGGCGAGCCGAAAACCTTAAGCCGTTCCGGTCGTGACCCGATTAGCCAGGCGGCGTTTGCACTGCCACTGCCAGCGAAAGACAAACCGAGCTACGGTATGGCGACTGATATGCAAGGTAATGTGGTTCTGCTGGCGCTGGATGAAGTGAAACAAGGTTCAATGCCGGAAGATCAGAAAAAAGCGATGGTGCAGGGTATCACCCAGAACAACGCACAAATCGTCTTTGAAGCTCTGATGAGTAACCTGCGTAAAGAGGCGAAAATCAAAATTGGCGATGCGCTGGAACAGCAATAATCCTGAAGCCGCCTCGCAAAAAAATGCGTTGCAGCTGTAACAAGAAAAGGTCGCTTTCGCGGCCTTTTCCATTTCTGAACATTGCCATTTGTTTACTGTTTTCACTCCCGTTAAGGTGATTCCACTGTTAACAAACAAGGAGAAAACAGTATGAAACACGGAATTAAAGCACTGCTCATTACCCTGTCCCTGGCCTGTGCCGGAATGTCTCATAGCGCGCTGGCGGCAGCTTCTGTGGCGAAACCGACGGCGGTAGAAACCAAAGCGGAAGCTCCTGCAGCACAAAGTAAAGCAGCAGTACCGGCGAAAGCCAGTGACGAAGAAGGCACCCGGGTCAGCATTAATAATGCCAGCGCGGAAGAGCTAGCCCGCGCGATGAATGGCGTTGGCCTGAAGAAAGCGCAGGCGATTGTCAGTTATCGCGAAGAGTACGGTCCGTTTAAAACGGTGGAGGATCTAAAGCAGGTGCCGGGGATGGGCAATTTGCTGGTGGAACGTAATCTGGCGGTATTAACCCTGTAATTAATTTGCATAGTGGCAATTTTTTGCCAGACTGAAGAGGTCATACCAGTTATGACCTCTGTACTTATAACAACAACGTAAGGTTATTGCGCTATGCAAACACAAATCAAAGTTCGTGGATATCATCTCGACGTTTACCAGCACGTCAACAACGCCCGCTACCTTGAATTTCTCGAAGAAGCCCGCTGGGATGGGTTGGAAAATAGCGACAGTTTTCAGTGGATGACGGCCCATAACATCGCCTTCGTCGTGGTCAATATCAATATTAACTATCGTCGCCCAGCGGTATTAAGCGACCTGTTAACTATTACCAGTCAGTTGCAGCAATTAAACGGTAAAAGCGGCATCTTAAGCCAGGTCATTACACTGGAGCCGGAAGGGCAGGTGGTAGCGGATGCGCTTATTACGTTTGTTTGTATTGATCTTAAAACGCAGAAAGCATTAGCTCTGGAAGGGGAATTGCGCGAAAAGCTGGAGCAGATGGTTAAGTAAACGTTTTGTGGTGCCGGATGCTCAAGCCGCATCCGGCGACACCCGGAATAATTACCTCAACCCGGTTTTCTGCTTCATCGCTGCCATCACCGTCGGTTTATCGGCCAGATAATGATTCAAACCGTTGGCGCGTAAATTACATGCCGCACAATGACCGCAACCGTCGCCTTTAATGCCGTTATAGCAGGTCAACGTTTCGTTACGGACTAAATCCAGTTTGCCGTAATAATCTGCCAGCGCCCAGGTTTCCGCTTTATCAATCCACATCAGCGGCGTTTCAAAACGAATATCTTTCGCCATGCCCAAACTGACGGCATGGTTTAGTGCTTTCACAAACTCATCGCGGCAATCCGGGTAGCCGGAGAAATCCGTTTCACAGACGCCGGTAATTACGGCTTCTGCTTTTACCTGATACGCATATATTGCCGCCAGCGTCAGGAACAAAATATTACGCCCTGGGACAAACGTATTCGGGATGCCATCGGCTTCAGGTTCATAATCAGGCACCGGAATGCTGTCACGTGTCAGGCTGCTGACCGCCAGCTCGTTGAGCAGCGTTACATCAAGAACCTTATGCGCGCGTGCTCCCAGTTTCAGCGCCAGTTCGCGTGCCACGTCGATTTCTGCGCGATGTCGCTGACCGTAATCGAACGTCACGCAATGGACTTCATCATATTGTTGTAATGCCTGCACCAGACAGGTGGTGGAATCCTGGCCTCCACTGAACACAACGACAGCACGTTTCATAGATAATCCTGCTTGAACAATAAAAGCGTTATGGTAACGCCTGCGATTAACCCGGACCAGCTATTCATTGCGACGGCGCGGGAAGCCAGGCTTCGGTAAATTCAAACCAGCCGCGCGGTGTCAGTCGCACACCGTTCACGCCGGGAGGGGCACTAATGCGATAGTGATAGTTGAACAGCGGCGTCAGCGTCGCGTCTGCCATTAACTGGCTAAAAACCGCTTTCAGGGCATTAAATCGGTTTTCCTCATCAGGCATTACTTGCACCGCGTCCAGCGTCGATTGCAGATGTGCATATGCTGGAGCGTCGAAAACATGTGGCCATAGTGGATCGCAACGTAGCCATTGCTCCAGAGTATATTCCGGTGCTTCGCCAATTAATCTGTCGCCCATCATGAGGTCTGCGTGTGCCAGTAGGGTCGTGTCGTCCCAGTTTTTTGCGTTATGAAAAATAATTGTGAGTTCACAGCCTTCCGCTGCCAGTGTCGCCTGTAGGCGTTCTGCCATGGTATGAAGTTCTATCGGTAGGTGATAAACCAGCGTCAAGGTTTTCGGTAGTTTGACTTCATCCGGTACTTGCCAGTGCGGAATAGTCCAGCCTGGCAGTAATGCATGACTGGCGGTGATCAGGTTTTCTCCGACTTCTAACGTTTGTAATAAACCGGATTGATGAATAATGGAGATCACTTTTCGCGCCTGCCAGAGGGAGAGTCGGGGACTTTTGCGCAACGTTAAATAGCAAAAACCTAAACTGATGCCACTACTGACCTGGCTGACCCGTTGCAGCTCCTCCGGTTTGCCGATGGTGATTTGCACGGGATGCCGACAACTGGTTCCCAAATCTTTTTCGAAAAGCGGCGGAGTTATCCAGTACTCAACCGCTTTAAGCAGCGGATGACGCAAATGGTAATAATCATGGCTCTCCAGGCGCACCAGCTCCGCTGTGAATTGTGTTAAGCGAAAAGGACCAGTGCCGATCAGTGGGAATTGCGGATGCGCCAGATGGCTGCAATAGCTCGCCAGCCGGTGCGCAAGCCAGTAATCGGGGCGATGTAAAAAGAAGGTCAGACACTGCGGATGGGTGACTTCAATACGCTTCACGCTAATAAATAATTGATCCAGTGCTGGCAGTTGTAACAGCATCAATAATCGCTGGTGTAAGTGTGAGGCTTTTACTGCATCGCCGTTATGCCAGTGTAGGGTTGAACGAAGATAAAAGTCCCAGCGTAACCCGTCAGTAGAGGTTTCCCAGTGATGCGCTAAATCGCCAATCGGGCGCTGAGTATTATTATCGAAGCGGGTCAGGCCGGAAAATATCTGCCCGGCGAGATGCTGCTCGGCACGGCCGGGCAAAAAGCCTGGTTGTAGCGGTTCGAGCGGGCGATAGTAGGGAATACGCAACGTGGGTGTATCGTTTGCCATTGTCCGCCCATAAACGGCTGTAACAGAGTGCGCAGCTCACCTGGGGCCAGTTGCGCCAGCTCCAGCACATCTTGCTGCTTTCCGGTTTCCAGTGCCTGTTCCATCATCGCATTGCGTAGCGATTCCGGCGTGACCAGAAAGCGTAATTGTCCGCGCTTTCCGCGTCCTGACTGCGCCTGCCACTCCAGCCATCCCGCCTCCTGTGCCTGACGCAACAGCGTACGAACATGGCGTTCGCTGCAAAAACAGCGTTCGGCCAGTTCGCTGACGGTGACGGTTTGCGGCTTTCCGGCTGAAGGTTGCCACAGACGTTGATACTGGTTAAGACGGTTGAGCAATCGCATATAAACCCGGAACAATATTATTTAACTATTCACTATTACTTCCGTATATATCAGGTGATACTCAATCACCATTAACCGTGTCACAGAGTGGAGAAAGAAATGGCTCGTCTGGCAGCATTTGATATGGATGGCACTTTATTGATGCCTGACCATCATTTAGGTGAGAAAACCCTCTCTACTTTGGCGCGACTGCGTGAACGCGACATTACCCTCACTTTTGCCACGGGGCGTCATGCGCTGGAGATGCAGCATATTCTCGGGGCGCTATCGCTGGATGCATATTTGATTACCGGCAACGGAACGCGCGTGCATTCTCTGGAAGGTGAACTTTTACATCGTGATGATTTACCTGCGGATGTCGCGGAGCTGGTGCTGTATCAGCAATGGGATACCCGAGCCAGCATGCATATCTTCAATGACGACGGTTGGTTTACCGGGAAAGAGAGCCCTGCGTTGTTGCAGGTATTTGTCTATAGCGGTTTTCGTTATCAGATAATCGATGTCAAAAAAATGCCACTCGGCAGCGTCACCAAGATCTGCTTCTGTGGCGATCACGACGATCTTACACGCTTGCAGATCCAGCTATACGAAGCATTAGGCGAGCGTGCACATTTGTGTTTTTCCGCCACGGATTGCCTCGAAGTGCTGCCGGTGGGCTGCAATAAAGGCGCTGCATTGACGGTGCTGACCCAACATTTAGGTTTATCGTTGCGCGATTGCATGGCCTTTGGTGATGCGATGAACGATCGCGAAATGTTAGGCAGCGTCGGTAGCGGGTTTATTATGGGCAATGCGATGCCGCAACTGCGCGCGGAGCTCCCGCATTTACCGGTGATTGGACATTGCCGAAATCAGGCTGTCTCTCACTATTTGACGCACTGGCTGGACTATCCACATCTACCTTATTCCCCCGAATAACGAGATCCCTTCCAGCACCGGGCAATTGCCCGGTTTTTTTTTGCGTTGAATTTGTCATTTTGTGCCGTGGTGTTTAAACCGCACAGAATAAATTGTCGCGATTTCACCTTTAAAATAGAATTAAAAGAGAAAAAAATTCTCCGTGGAAGGGCTATGTTAGATAAAATTGACCGTAAGCTGCTGGCCTTACTGCAGCAGGATTGCACCCTCTCTTTGCAGGCACTGGCTGAAGCCGTTAATCTGACAACCACCCCCTGCTGGAAGCGCCTGAAACGGCTGGAGGACGACGGTATCCTTATCGGCAAAGTCGCCCTGCTGGATCCGGAAAAAATAGGCCTCGGCCTGACCGCCTTTGTGCTGATAAAAACGCAACATCACAGCAGCGAATGGTATTGCCGCTTTGTCACGGTGGTTACCGAAATGCCAGAAGTGCTGGGGTTCTGGCGCATGGCTGGTGAATACGATTATCTGATGCGCGTCTAGGTTGCCGACATGAAACGCTACGACGAGTTTTATAAGCGTCTGGTAAACAGCGTGCCGGGGCTGTCGGACGTCACTTCCAGCTTCGCGATGGAACAGATTAAATACACCACTTCTTTACCCATCGAATAAATATCCAGAATCAGGTCAGGACACAACGCGTGCGATTATTTGCTCAATTAAGCTGGTATTTCCGTCGGGAATGGCGTCGCTATCTTGGGGCTGTCGCCTTGCTTGTCATTATCGCGATGCTGCAACTGGTTCCGCCAAAAGTGGTTGGTATTGTTGTCGATGGCGTGACAGAACAACACTTTACTACCGGGCTGATCCTGATGTGGATCGCCACCATGGTGCTGATTGCCGTTGTGGTTTATCTCCTGCGTTATGTCTGGCGCGTATTGCTGTTTGGCGCGTCTTACCAACTGGCTGTTGAACTGCGTGAAGATTATTACCGTCAGCTAAGCCGGCAGCACCCGGAGTTTTACCTGCGTCATCGCACGGGTGATCTCATGGCTCGTGCGACCAATGACGTCGATCGCGTCGTGTTTGCCGCCGGAGAAGGGGTGCTGACGCTGGTGGATTCACTGGTAATGGGCTGCGCTGTGTTGATTATGATGTCTACGCAAATTAGCTGGCAGTTGACCTTATTTGCCCTGTTACCGATGCCAGTGATGGCGATCATGATTAAGCGCAACGGCGATGCCTTGCATGAACGCTTTAAGCTGGCACAGGCGGCGTTTTCCAGTCTTAATGACCGCACCCAGGAAAGCCTCACCAGTATCCGCATGATCAAAGCCTTTGGTCTGGAAGATCGCCAGTCGGCGTTATTTGCCGCGGATGCCGAAGATACCGGCAAAAAAAACATGCGGGTGGCGCGTATTGATGCTCGCTTCGACCCGACCATCTATATCGCGATTGGTATGGCGAACTTGCTGGCGATTGGCGGCGGTAGTTGGATGGTGGTGCAGGGCAGTTTAACGCTGGGCCAGCTCACCAGTTTTATGATGTATTTAGGTCTGATGATTTGGCCAATGCTGGCGCTGGCATGGATGTTTAACATTGTGGAACGTGGTAGTGCTGCATACAGCCGTATTCGCGCGATGCTGGCGGAAGCGCCGGTGGTGAACGATGGTAGCGAACTCGTGCCGGAAGGGCGTGGCGAACTGGATGTAAATATTCACCAGTTCACGTATCCGCAGACTGACCATCCTGCGCTGGAAAACGTCAATTTCGCCCTGAAACCCGGTCAGATGCTGGGTATTTGCGGGCCGACTGGTTCCGGCAAAAGTACCCTGTTGTCGCTCATTCAGCGTCATTTCGACGTCAGCGAGGGGGATATTCGCTTTCATGATATTCCTCTGACGAAGTTACAACTCGATAGCTGGCGTAGCCGCCTGGCGGTGGTCAGCCAGACGCCATTCCTTTTTTCTGACACCGTGGCGAATAACATCGCGCTGGGTTGCCCGAATGCCACCCAGCAAGAGATTGAGCATGTCGCGCGGTTAGCCAGCGTACATGACGATATTTTGCGTCTACCGCAAGGTTACGATACAGAAGTGGGCGAGCGCGGCGTGATGCTTTCCGGTGGGCAAAAACAGCGTATCTCCATTGCTCGAGCGTTATTAGTCAACGCGGAAATCCTCATCCTTGATGATGCGCTTTCGGCGGTGGACGGACGCACAGAGCACCAGATCCTGCATAACCTGCGTCAGTGGGGACAGGGAAGAACGGTAATCATCAGTGCCCATCGCCTTTCGGCACTGACGGAAGCCAGTGAAATTATTGTGATGCAGCACGGACATATCGCCCAGCGTGGCAATCATGATGAGCTGGCGCAACAAAGCGGCTGGTATCGCGATATGTATCGCTATCAACAACTGGAGGCGGCGCTCGACGACGTTCCGGAAATTCGCGAGGAGGCCGTCGATGCGTAGTTTTAGCCAACTGTGGCCGACTCTCAAGCGCCTGTTAGCGTATGGTTCGCCGTGGCGTAAACCGCTGGGGATTGCGGTCCTGATGATGTGGGTTGCGGCGGCGGCAGAAGTCAGTGGGCCGCTGCTTATCAGCTATTTTATCGACAATATGGTAGCGAAAAATAACCTGCCGTTGAAAGTGGTTGCAGGGCTGGCTGCGGCGTATGTTGGGCTACAACTGTTTGCCGCCGGGCTACATTACGCTCAGTCGCTGCTGTTTAATCGGGCGGCAGTAGGCGTAGTGCAACAGTTGCGTACCGACGTGATGGATGCTGCGTTACGCCAGCCATTAAGCGAGTTTGATACCCAACCCGTCGGGCAGGTGATCTCCCGCGTCACTAATGACACTGAAGTGATCCGCGATCTCTACGTTACCGTAGTGGCAACTGTCCTGCGCAGTGCCGCACTGGTGGGCGCGATGCTGGTGGCGATGTTCAGCCTCGACTGGCGAATGGCGCTGGTGGCGATAATGATTTTCCCGGTGGTGCTGGTGGTAATGGTGATATACCAGCGTTACAACACGCCGATTGTCCGCCGTGTGCGCGCCTATCTGGCGGATATCAACGACGGCTTTAACGAAATCATCAATGGCATGAGCGTTATCCAGCAGTTTCGTCAGCAGGCGCGATTTGGCGAACGTATGGGGGAGGCCAGTCGTTCACACTATATGGCTAGGATGCAAACCCTGCGCCTCGACGGTTTTCTGCTGCGTCCGCTGCTGAGTCTGTTTTCATCGCTCATTCTTTGTGGCTTATTGATGCTGTTTGGCTTCTCCGCCAGCGGCACCATTGAAGTGGGCGTGTTGTATGCGTTTATCAGCTATCTTGGGCGACTTAACGAACCCTTAATCGAACTGACCACGCAACAGGCGATGCTGCAACAGGCTGTTGTTGCTGGTGAGCGCGTGTTTGAACTGATGGACGGACCGCGCCAGCAATATGGCAATGATGATTACCCGTTACAGAGTGGCACCATCGAAGTCGATAACGTGTCATTTGCTTATCGCGATGACAATCTGGTGCTAAAGAACATTAATCTCTCTGTGCCTTCGCGTAACTTTGTGGCGCTGGTCGGGCATACCGGCAGTGGTAAAAGTACCCTTGCCAGTTTATTGATGGGCTATTACCCGCTAACGGAAGGTGAGATTCACCTTGATGGTCGTCCATTAAGTTCGCTAAGTCATAGCGCGCTGCGCCAGGGCGTGGCAATGGTGCAGCAAGATCCGGTGGTGCTGGCGGATACCTTCCTCGCCAACGTGACGCTGGGGCGGGATATCTCCGAAGAACGCGTCTGGCAGGCGCTGGAAACCGTGCAACTGGCTGAGCTGGCGCGCAGCATGAGTGATTGTATTTATACGCCGCTGGGCGAGCAGGGAAATAATCTCTCAGTCGGGCAAAAGCAACTGCTGGCACTGGCGCGCGTGCTGGTGGAGACGCCGCAAATCCTGATCCTTGATGAGGCAACCGCCAGCATTGACTCCGGTACTGAACAGGCGATTCAACATGCTCTGGCGGCGGTGCGTGAACATACCACGCTGGTGGTGATTGCTCACCGCTTATCAACAATTATTGATGCCGACACCATTCTGGTGCTTCATCGTGGGCAAGCCGTGGAGCAGGGCACTCACCAGCAACTGCTGGCGGCCCAGGGACGCTACTGGCAGATGTATCAACTGCAACTTGCGGGCGAAGAGCTGGCAGCCAGCGTGCGTGAAGAGGAATCATTGAGCGCCTGAATAGCGCAATATTTCATCGTTGGTGCAAAAATGTAACGCACTGTGCACTGTCATAGTGCGTTTTCATTTTCAATCTTCTTAACTTCCTGCTCTCTTTCTCGTTTTTCATTTCTGGCACACCGCTTGCAATACCTTCTTCGTGTAGCAGAACCATTACCGAATTCTGACCGGAGGGGATCTATGAAGCTGGTGACCGTGATAATCAAACCATTCAAGCTGGAAGACGTTCGTGAAGCGTTATCTTCCATTGGTATTCAGGGCCTGACCGTCACCGAAGTGAAAGGTTTCGGGCGTCAGAAAGGGCATGCCGAGCTGTACCGGGGGGCGGAATACAGCGTCAACTTCCTGCCAAAAGTAAAAATTGATGTGGCGATTGCTGATGACCAACTCGATGAAGTGATCGATATCGTCAGTAAGGCGGCTTACACCGGAAAAATTGGCGACGGCAAAATCTTCGTCGCTGAATTGCAACGCGTCATTCGTATTCGTACCGGCGAAGCCGACGAAGCGGCGCTGTAATCTCTGGCACACAGCAACAGGAACGAAAAATGAAGATAGCGACGATAAAAACTGGGCTTGCTTCACTGGCGATGCTGCCGGGACTGGTAATGGCTGCACCTGCGGTGGCCGATAAAGCCGACAATGCGTTTATGATGATTTGTACTGCGCTGGTGCTGTTTATGACTATTCCGGGGATTGCCCTGTTTTACGGTGGGTTGATTCGCGGCAAAAACGTGCTGTCGATGCTGACGCAGGTGACGGTGACGTTTGCACTGGTCTGTATTCTCTGGGTGGTTTACGGTTATTCGCTGGCGTTTGGTGAGGGCAACAACTTCTTCGGCAACATTAACTGGTTGATGCTAAAAAACATCGAACTGACGGCGGTGATGGGCAGCATTTATCAGTATATCCACGTAGCGTTTCAGGGATCGTTTGCCTGCATTACCGTAGGCTTGATAGTTGGGGCGCTGGCGGAACGAATCCGCTTCTCAGCTGTGTTGATTTTCGTGGTGGTATGGCTGACGCTCTCTTACATTCCGATTGCGCATATGGTGTGGGGCGGTGGTTTGCTGGCTTCTCACGGTGCGCTGGATTTCGCGGGTGGCACGGTGGTGCACATTAACGCAGCAATCGCCGGTCTGGTGGGCGCGTATCTGATAGGCAAACGCGTGGGCTTCGGTAAAGAGGCGTTTAAACCGCACAACCTGCCGATGGTCTTCACCGGGACTGCCATTCTCTATATCGGTTGGTTTGGCTTTAACGCCGGGTCAGCGGGCACGGCGAATGAAATCGCGGCACTGGCATTTGTGAATACTGTGGTCGCAACGGCGGCGGCAATTCTTGGCTGGATCTTCGGTGAATGGGCGCTGCGTGGTAAGCCTTCTCTGCTGGGAGCGTGTTCTGGCGCGATTGCCGGTCTGGTCGGCGTGACGCCAGCGTGCGGCTACATTGGGGTTGGCGGCGCGTTGATTATCGGCGTGGTAGCTGGTCTGGCGGGTTTGTGGGGCGTTACCATGCTCAAACGCTTGCTGCGGGTGGATGATCCCTGCGATGTCTTCGGTGTGCACGGCGTTTGTGGCATTGTCGGCTGTATCATGACCGGGATTTTTGCCGCCAGTTCTCTGGGCGGCGTGGGCTTCGCTGAAGGTGTGACGATGGGCCATCAGTTGCTGGTACAGTTGGAAAGCATCGCCATTACGATCGTCTGGTCCGGTGTGGTGGCATTTATTGGCTACAAACTGGCGGATCTGACGGTTGGCCTACGTGTGCCGGAAGAACAAGAGCGAGAAGGGCTGGACGTCAACAGCCACGGCGAGAATGCCTATAACGCGTAACAAGCACTGCAAAAAATAGCCGGACGGTTTTCACCTCCGGCTATTTTTTTAATTGTGATTACGCATTACCCCTTCCTGAACGGTCGAGGCAACCAGCACGCCGTCTTGGGTATAAAACTCACCGCGCACAAAGCCGCGTGCGCTGGACGCCGAGGTGCTCTCCACGCTATACAGCAGCCATTCATTCAAATTAAACGGGCGATGGAACCACATGGAATGGTCAATGGTGGCAATCTGAATCCCCGGTTCGAGAAAACCGATGCAGTGCGGCTGTAGAGCTACCGGCAGGAAGTTAAGATCAGAAGCGTAACCGAGCAGATACTGATGAACGCGCAGGTCATCTGGCACGCTACCATTTGCGCGGATCCACACCTGACGATGTGGTTCTGCGACGTGACCTTTCAGTGGGTTATGAAACTCCACCGGACGGACTTCCAGCGGACGATCGCAGATGAATTTATCTTTAAGCACTGGCGGCAGCAGGTGCGCCAGCGATTGGGCGATTTGCGTTTCCGAAGGCAGGCCATCAGGCGCTGGCGCGGACGGCATTGTTTTTTGATGTTCGAAACCCGCTTCTGGTGCCTGGAAAGAGGCCGTCATATAAAAAATCGGTTTGCCGTTTTGAATAGCAGCAACCCGGCGGGCGCTGAAGCTGTTACCGTCACGCAGCGTTTCGACATCATAAATAATCGGTTTCTTACTATCGCCTGGGCGAAGAAAGTAGCTGTGAAACGAATGTACCAGCCGCTCTTCCGGGACGGTCTCTTTTGCAGCATACAAGGCCTGACCCACGACCTGGCCGCCAAACACCTGGCGTAAACCTAAATCTTCACTCTGGCCGCGAAAGAGTCCTTCCTCAATTTTTTCCAGATTTAACAATGTCAGTAAATTTTTTAGCGCCTGACTCATATAACTCTCCAGTAACAAAGCTGCCGCAGCAAGCCAAAGTGAGTTGAGTATAACGCAAATTTGCCACTGGTCCGATGGGTGCAATAGTCTGAATTACGGGCTAATTACAGGCAGAAATGCGTGATGTGTGCCACACTTGTTGACGTTACTATTTTGTTAACCACTCTTCCGGCGAGGAAAGTTAGCCCGCTGGTGCATTGATAATAAGGAGAAATGAATGAAACTCGTGCACATGGCCAGTGGTTTAGCGGTTGCGATTGCGTTGGCGGCTTGCGCAGATAAAAGCGCGGATATTCAGACGCCAGCCCCGGCTGCAAATACGTCTATTTCAGCAACACAACAACCTGCTATCCAGCAACCGAATGTCTCCGGTACCGTCTGGATCCGTCAGAAAGTCGCACTGCCGCCTGATGCTGTGCTGACCGTGACACTTTCTGACGCGTCGTTAGCCGATGCACCGTCAAAAGTGCTGGCGCAGAAAGCGGTGCGTACTGAAGGTAAACAGTCACCATTCAGCTTTGTTCTGCCATTTAACCCGGCAGATGTTCAGCCGAACGCGCGTATTCTGTTGAGTGCGGCGATTACCGTGAATGACAAACTGGTATTTATCACCGATACCGTTCAGCCGGTGATCAACCAGGGCGGAACTAAAGCCGACCTGACATTGGTGCCGGTACAGCAAACCGCCGTGCCGGTTCAGGCCAGCGGTGGCGCAACGACTACCGTACCTTCGACTTCACCAACTCAGGTGAATCCGTCTTCGGCAGTTCCCGCTCCTACGCAATATTAAGCGACGTTAACCCTCTCCGCCCGGAG
>NZ_JBQZXE010000052.1:0-24399 GCF_053555855.1 Shigella sp. SIG3 | reverse complement strand
CGTCAGTAATTCCCGGGTTCTGGCATCGATCTCCTCCATGGCCATTCTGACATCAGCGGTCACCTGCTCCTGACAGTCCGCGATTTCCCGGATATCCGCAAGCAGGCTGGTGATATGCGACTGCAGTGACTGAATGCTTTGCTGTAGCCCCTGATGGCGTAATGACAGATATTCGCTGACATTTTCCGCATTCTGCATCAGTTTTGCGGCGGCAGAATCAACCGCCAGTGCCGCCGCTCTGGAATGGGAGCTCTGTATGACTTCCGTTATCAGTTGATCGATAAGTGAGCCTTCCCACAGGTCTGTCGCCCCTTCGGTTGCCATTTCACTGTCTTTACAGACGTATTCTTTTTTCATGCGACCGAAGGCTTCCCTGACAAAATCATCGACCCAGGCTTCATCAACAGGAAGGGTTCTGTTTTTCCGTAACTCATGAAGCGCACGGTTAGCCAGGTACGCCTGACGTGATGAGCCTGGATAAACGCGGGAGGCGGGCAGCACATCGCTGTTCAGCATTGCCGGAACTTTCTGGCGTACGGCATCTGCCCCATCGCCATTGCGGTCTTTCTCATCAAATTTATTGACCAGCACAAACAGGCGGCCGGCTGATACGTCAGCAATGGCATTAAGCTCTTTACGGACGTCTTCATCCGCTTTTGAGTTCATCTGGGTGTAATCCATCACCGCCAGCACCGCAGAGGCTTTCTGCAGTTGATCCCGCATCATCACTTCCATCTGCGGTTGTCCGGCCTCATTAGGGCCGGGGGTATCCAGCAGTGTGAGTGTTCCCTGGCATGCATCCATCCCCACCAGATGGCTGAATTCCACGTCGATCACCGGCAGTTTCTGCACTTCTGCGTATTCATCAAAAGGAAACTCACTCCCCATTGCCGCAGCAAGGCGAACCAGATCGTTTAACGATGCCAGTCCGGTAAAGATTTCGTCTTCCCCGTGGTATTCATTTTTGAGCCAGCCATCATTTGCCAGAATATCCAGCAGTTCGCAGGTATCCCCGGTTTGCTGCAGGGTCTGTGCGACTTGCTGTCCTGCCGGGGTGTCGAGTTTTTGTTGCAGTGTGCTTAATAAATTGCGGACGGGCTGAATATGTTCCAGATGGAGGACCGGCTCAGTTTTTCCGGGAACGTGGCGGATGAGCGTCGGTACAGAGGTCATGGGGCGGTTACGGTTAGGCAGAATTTCCTGCCCCACAATGGCGTTGATGGTAGTTGATTTACCTGCTTTCATCGTGCCGACAACAGCCAGCACCATCTCCCTGCGGGCGGTTTTGATTTGTTCGCCCTCCAGCTCCTCAATTCTTTTCAGTGCTTTCTGTTTATCAAAAAGCAGTCTGTTTTCGTTCTTACTGTCAGATAACACATCCGGTTCATCAACCATTTGCCGGAGCAGATTAATGTTCAGTTGCAAAAGTCGGTCGGCTTCATCACAAAGCAGGGCGATGTTCTTTTCGTGCATTATTTAACCTTCCTGAGACGCATTTTCATGACAACCACGGAGGAGGTCATTTACCACAAACGATCGTTTATAGCGATCGATATGATAGTAACGATCGATGCATTCTATTAACTTGAGAAACACAACGCAAGGGGACAACCCGGGTATGGCTGTGTTTGCATTGTGTTTTCATGGGGTTAAAAATCTGTAACAAGAGTCTGGTGCATCACCACCGGGTTCAGAAGAAAATCCAGTTCCATACCGCGCGGGCAACAGAGACCACGGTGTCACGAACAGCGCGCAGAACCTTACGGGCAACAGAGGCAACACAGACGCTCTCCGCCGTGTCAAATATCCGGTCCACCGCACCGGTAAACTGTTCACGGGCCTGACCCCGGACAGATTCCGTGCGCAGCCCGTCCTGCAGGCGGGTCATCAGGGGACTGGCGGCATGGTCGGGAAGCGCTGTCATGAGCGCACTGACCAGCGTATCCAGTTCCCAGCCAGTGCGGGCCGATACGGCCACAACCGGATGTACGGGCCGGAACAGACGGAATACCGCCTCCGTTTTTTCGCGAATATTCTGTGCCTGTGCAGGAGAAGGCTGAATACCGGCCATATCCCATTCATGGCAGGGCTCCGTTTTGTCGGCCTGCGTCACCACAAACAGTACCCGCTGATGTCCCCAGTGCAGGATGTGTCGCCAGAAATACTCATCCACAGACAGGGCACGGTCATCGGCTTTAATCAGCCACAGTACCAGGTCCAGTTCAGGCAGAATGTCACGGTACAGGGCCTCATACTCTGCATCCCTGTCCCGGCTCTCGCCCACCCCGGGCAGGTCAGTGATAACCATGCTGTGACCATGGCCACTCAGACGGAAGCGCCGTACTTCCCGGGTGCCGGCGTGAACATCACTGACCGGGGTGACCTCCCCCTGAAACAGTGCATTACAGAGTGAGGATTTACCGGCCCCGCTTTTACCCATAATGCCAATCACGGGTTCGTGACTGGTGAGTTTGCGCAGATGTTCCAGGATGTGACGGGAAAGTGAGTAAGGCAGGGAGGAGAGCGGTTTTTCAATTGCCTCAATGGCATCAGACGGATTCATACATGTATTCCCGGTGAAAAAAGACAAAACCCCGCGCACCGGAAAGGTGGCGGGGGACTCACAACGATAATATCTGTCTGAAATTATTTAGGATACAGGTATCTTCAGATAATCATACCTCCAGAATTTTGTTCTTAATAGTTGAGTAGTGGTATTTGGTTTCCCTGAGAGAATATAAAGGTGAATCATGCTGCACTGAGTTTGATTCTATTTGTACTGAGACAAGTATCTTCATGATTATAATCAAAAGTTGGGTGGGTTGGTCTGGCGCTCATCATTTTTTCGAATAAACTCACTAATTATTGTAACCACCCCAAAGGAGATGATTTCATGTATAATTGTGGTGAATCATATTCAGAATACGACATATCATTATCTGACGATGAAAACTATGACGATGACTATTATCGTGAACGCCCGTGTCCGGGGGAAGTTTTCGGCTATGATAATAGTGAGGATAATGATGAGGCGGCATCTGATTATGCACTAAAAATAAATGAAAGCTCTGATTAATACGGGGGAAGCTGATAGTAAGCCAATCAATAACAGATATTAATTAATGAATGAATGAATGAATGAATAAATATAATCAGGCGCTCAATATTTTATTTAATCTTGGCGCCTGATTAAAATCCGAGGTAACATATAATAATTCTCATCAAAATAGTGGATTTGCCCCTATATTTCTGAGTATCTGTTATCACTTAATCCATTACAGATCCTCCTTCAGCATATGTCGTATCCGTTGAAAGATTTACACATATCGGTAACACCGGCAACGAGCCAGATACGGGTACCTGATGGGAGTGAAATCATCTTCCCCTCCCGCTCAGTTCGCGGATCAACACCGTGAGCAGCTCTGGCGATGGATTTTCCAGCATCATGTTACCGTGACGGAACTCCACCTTGCAGGAACTGGCACTGACTCTGGTCTGAGTGGAAGTGGATAAAGACGGCGCAATGGCCGCCACAGGTTCTTTCTGCTCACCCGGCGTTATTTCTACAGGTAATAATTCAACGCCAGTGTCAGAAGAGGTCGTTACCGGAAGACGCCGCGAAACACGCCCTTCGTTCTGCCAGAGCCTGAGCCATTTGAAAATAACATTATCATTGACGCCATTTTCACGTGCAATCTGTGCAACACAAGCTCCAGGTTGTGATGCCAGTTCCACCATACGAAGTTTGAATTCATTCGAATAGTTTTTACGAGGTTCTTTTCGCCAGTCCTGTAATTCCATACTTAGATGTCCGTCTATATCAGATGGGCGTCTAAGTTACCAATTCTCGTCTGATGGCTACATACGGCGGTCAGTTTACGCTTACTACAATGATGATAATGCGATTATATAAAGGTCAAACCATATGGTTGTTAGCGGATTTCAACAACGGTGCTGTACTCGCTGAGCGGCACATGAAGTTTGAATAATGTGGAAACAACAAATGGCTACATTAAGTCATTGGACATATACAGAGATGGTTGGCAAATCGAGTACACGATATGTTGCCTGAAAAGTCGACCGAACAGAACTATAAATATCAAGTCGGCATAACACATCTAAATTTCATAAGGGAAGATGTGCCACCGGGGACGTTTTTTTCACCACGGGGACTTCGGGTATAACGATGCAATCCGAAGAAAGAAATCCAATGTTGGCGATATTCATCATCGCTTTATTCGTCCACTCATGCGAATGGCAATAAAGCGACTCACCAAAACAGTTTCTTTAGCTTCCCTCTACCAAAATTCCCTATGATCGCATGTTAGAACTCTGCGTGCTGAACTTCGGGCCATATGGACGGTATCATTCATGCACTTGCTCCTTTGAAATTGCTGGATATCATTCGTCTTTATCTGCACCGGCCGGCACAAATAGCTGTAGGGGAACCCGGCGCAGGCAAAAAGAGCGACTTTAACGCGTTTTGCAGGACTCCCCGTTGCCTTGCAGGGAGACACTGTATCATCAAACACCATCTTAATCCCAGTACATTACCCTCCATCCTGGCTCGTACCAAATCAGAGGAAAGGCCTCGCGGCAATAGATTTTCCCGGCGAAGCTCGGAGTGAAATACAGTGCAGCAATATCCGACATCAGAATTTGATCCTCCTGCGTCAGGATACGAAAAAACATCCCGATTTGAGCACCCTTGTCGAAAAAAAATCACCTTATTATGAAGATTGGTTCTTAATACACATGCGTTCGCATGTGCTTATGTTAAGTAGACTTATTGTCTTACACATTTTATCCGTATCATTAACCAGAATATGTTCCGGAGCAGCGGGTGATAGTGCCGCCAGTCCACACTCATCGCTGCCCGGAAAAATCATCAGTGGGGAGGCAAACGGTAAGCACCCCGCTATTCTGCAAGACATTTCTGCAGTTTATTTAACCTCCCCGAAGCATTTTTATAAGGCGAGGCGGTATTAAATTGAATCATACGACCTCGGGTCCATTTATTATACCAAGGTTTACCGTAAAGCTTGTCGTTACTGAATCGTTCAATCAAAGCCACGAGTTGCTGCTTATTTTCCTTTAACCGTGCCAATAAAACTTCGTACTCTGTAATATCCTCATAGTCACGGTAGAATTTCTGTGCTAAACGCCCCAATTCATTCCATTTAAATCCTTCCTCAGGAAAAATAATAGTTTTTCCTTTTGCCTCTTGGTCATGCCAGTGTAACACCAGCTCTCCCCAGCCAATCAGATAGGAAACCAGATTCGCTACGCTAATCGTAGTCCCCTTCGCGTGCCCTTCCAATAGAGGTTCAAAGGCGAGTTGGGGCGTAATAGATTCTAGCTTCTTATTTAATAAAGAAAAATTACTATTAATAGCTTTAATTAACTCTTCTTTTGATGATGGAACAGCCATATCTATTGCTCCTTGTATAGTTACACAACTATTTCTACCCTACTATTTCGAGTGATTCAATCGTCTGGTTCACATAACCTACCACCTGTTCAAAATGCTTATCGACAAAAAAATGATCGGCAGCAGGAAATATAATAGTCCGCGTCTTTCGTGTGGTGAATTTTTCCCATGCAAGTAATTCATCCTGCATTACCAGATTGTCAGCATCGCCATGAAATAGCACGATCGGACAGGTTAATGTGCGCGCCTTGGCCTGAAATACATACTGCTCATAGAGCCGATAATCGTTTTTAATGATGGGGGTGAAAATTGTCATTAATGAACCGCCCCGGGTTTCCTGGAGAGTGTTTTATCTGTGAACTCAGGCTGCCAGATCATCGTTTCCGATGGAAGCATAATAAGCTTTTTCTGCTTCTGCCGGAGGAGTATGGCCCAGCCTTCCCAGCAATCGTCGATTGTTATACCAGTCCACCCACGTTAGTGTGGCCAGTTCCACTTCTGCACGGTTTTTCCAGCTCTTACGGTGTATTACCTCCGCTTTGTAAAGACCATTGATGCTCTCAGCCATCGCGTTGTCATACGAGTCGCCTGTACTCCCTGTTGATGCCAGTAATCCGGCTTCTTTTAGTCGCTCCGTATAGGCCAGTGACACATACTGAGAGCCTTTATCGCTGTGATGGATGGTGCCAGACGGACGACGGGCCCACAACGCCTGCTCCAGCGCATCCAGCACGAATGTCGTTTCCATAGACGATGAGACCCGCCACCCCACGATGTATCCGGCAAACACATCAATGATAAACGCCACATAGACGAAGCCCTGCCATGTGCTGACGTAAGTAAAATCAGCCACCCACAGCTGGTCAGGACGTTCTGCCACGAACTGACGGTTTACGCGGTCACCTGTGGCAACGGTTTTCCGGCTGACGGTAGTGCGGACCTTTTTACCCCGGAGAACACCGGCAAGTCCCATAACCGCCATGAGGCGCGCCACTGTACATCTGGCCACCCTGATTCCTTCCCGTAACAACTGACGCCAGACTTTACGCACACCGTACACCTGATGATTTTCATCGTATACGCGCTGTATCTCTTTCTTCAGCCAGTCATCGTGCTGCGCACGGGCACTGCGTTTATCCGGATGATGTCGCTGTTGCTGACAATGGTAATACGTTGACGGGGCAATATGCAGTTCGCTGCATACCGGTCTGACTCCGTACTGCTCACGCAGCTTATCCAGCAGTGGCATCATTTTTTCCAGAGGCGGTCGAACTCCTCCTTCACAAAATAAGCGGAAGCCTGGCGAAGGATATTGTTGCTGCGGCGCAGTTCACGATTTTCACGTTCCAGCTCTTTCAGACGCTGACGTTCAGCACTGGTGAGCCCTCCATCTCCGCCCCCGGTATCCCGCTCATACTGGCGAACCCAGACACGCAGAGTCTCCGGCGTACAGCCAGTCTTTGGAGCAATGGAGCAAATTGCTGCCCATTGTGAGTCATATTCGCCCTGACTTTCCAGAACCATACGAACTGCCCGTTGACGGATTTCGGGGGAAAACGTGTATTTTTAGTCATCCTGTTTACCTCTTTCTCAGGGAGTTTAGTCTCCAGGATTTCCGGGGCGGTTCACCATCACGGCATCAGTGACCTTTGATATCAGTGCCGGTGAAACATCAGCGTCATACAGGTCTTTGAACGCGGCGGCTATCTCACGGGTGGTTATCCCTTTGGCATACAACGAGAGGATCTGGTTATCCATCCTGGTAATACGGGGCTGATTTTTCTTCACCTGTTGTGGTTCGAAGCTACCGTCACGATCGCGCGGAGTACGCAGTTCCAGTGGACCGTCGCCTGTGATAACGGTCTTTGTGGAATAACCGTTGCGGGAGTTAGCTCCTGGTCTGGACTGATTTTTCCATACCCAGGATGGTGTGTCATCTCTGCGTTGAGAGCGGCTTCAACGCTGATCTTTTTCAGTAGACGGTCAAACTGGCTGAGGTCTTCAGGGGTTTTGAGGTTTTTGGCCAGTTCGTTAGCCAGAGTCTGTAACTATTTTTCGTCCATAAATTAACCTTCATTTGATGTTGAATTGAACATATCAAAATCAGGCAATTACACAAATCTATAAAGCGCCTCGTCATCATCTTTACCACGCGTCATGACCATTTTCACCATTTCAGAAGGCGGTAATTTTTCTGCTCCCGTTCAGTCAGGACGATGCCATCGGGTACTTGTTTCACTTAAAACCAGGCAGTGCGAATAGCTTCAAGGTGACGGTAGAACCCTAGGCAATTTCACGGCTGGCACAAACATGGTCTTGCCTTTTACGGTGAAACCTTCGGCTACGCGTTTTTCATAATGTCTGGCAAAATCTTCCGCGAGGGATTTTAACCTATCTTCATCACCCAGAACTACATTCATGGTTGCGGTAGCTTTTTTACTTTCATCGATGTGCCACTCATTGGTGCCTGCGTTTGCGTATTTTTCGTAATACTTTTCGATTTTTTCCAGTTTGCTGTACTCCAGGATCACTTTAGCCGCATGGTCTTCATGATGCGTACAGAGATCTCATCCTGAAAAGCTCCGGTCATGGCCCAGTTCCCTATATGAAAACTTGTCGACTGGGTGTGGTCCAAATTCGAGATCTACTTCAAAAAAATACAATTATTCCTTCTCTCTTCTGATGATGTGTCAACCATTTGACAGCCCTGCTGAAGGCCGGTTGCTACATTGCGCCCATCAATCAAGATATACAGACACAGGAAACTGCAATGAAAATCACTAAACTCACTACCTTTATTATGCATGTACCGGTAACTAAAAATATTATCGGTGACTCCACACACAGCATTACTCATTGGGGAATGCCGGGCGTAATGATCGAGACAGATACCGGCCTTGTAGGTTACGGTTATACCGGAACCCATGCAGACATTACTACCGACCGTCTTATCACCACCATTATTAAAGATGCCTTCGGCCCGATGTTGATTGGAGAAGACGCCAGTGAAGTTCGCTATCTCCACCGTAAGATGTCACGCAGCTCGACCAATATCTGGGTGGGCCGCGGTGGGTTAATGCAAATGGCGCTTTCAGCAATCGATATCGCCCTGTGGGACCTGAAAGCCAAAATGGTGGAGCAACCTTTGTGGAAAGTCTTTGGCGGTTCTCAACATTCCCGTGTTCTTGCCTACAACACCGACTGCGGCTGGCTGGTTCGTAACACGGCGGAGTTAGTGGATGACTGCAAGAAGATGATTTTTGAGGAGGGATTTTCCGCCATCAAGATGAAGATAGGCAAGCCCGATCCGCGAGAAGATCTCAAACGAATCGAAGCCGTCAGAAAAGCGATAGGCGATGACGTCAATCTGATGGTCGACGCGAATGCAAAATGGGACATCAGCACTGCCAAGCAGTACGGTGCCAAGCTGGCTGATTTCGATATTACCTGGTTTGAAGAGCCGATGTGGCATGATGATATCGCAAGTCACCGCACGCTGTCCGGGCATATCAGTACGCCGATTGCGTTGGGTGAGTTACTCTATCAGTTTGATTCCTTTAAAGAGTTTGTACTGGCCGGTGCGGTGGATTATCTCCAGCCCGATGCCACTCGCTGCGGTGGACTGACCGCCGTATGGGAAATAGCCGATCTCGGTCAGGCGTTCAATCTGCCGGTCACACCACATCATGGTGATATGATGCAGGCACAATTACATCTGGTAATGGCACATCCCTCTTGCTCTCTGTTGGAGTTTATTCCCTGGACGCTGGGCTGCTTTGTCGATCCGGTTGAGGTCAAAGAGGGATATTACTCTCTTCCCACCGCGCCGGGTGCCGGCACTACCTTACGCCCGGAAGCTCTTGAGCACTTTAGCGTTAGATGAGAACACTTGTATCGCCCGGTTATGCAATGACCGGGGCAAAATAATAATGACAAAATTCTAAGAGGTGATTTATGCCCAGCCATACCGATCAGTATTTATCACTTGCAATTCAAAAATCCATACGTCGCATCATTCCGATGGTCATACTAATGTTTATTCTGGCCTATCTGGATCGCTCCAATATCGGCTTTGCTAAACAAGAATTTCAACTGGATACCAGTCTGAGTGACACCGCCTATGCTTTCGGCGCCGGGATCTTCTTTATTGGTTATGCCCTGTTCGAGGTGCCCAGTAATATTCTGCTTTATCGCATCGGCGCCCGTGTCTGGCTGGCCCGTATCATGGTGACCTGGGGGCTGGTTTCCGCTGCAATGATGTTCGCCCACACTGAGACCGTATTTATTTTCCTGCGCTTCTTGCTTGGCATCAGTGAAGCAGGTTTCTTTCCTGGAGTTATTCTTTATCTTACATTCTGGTTCCCCCAGCACATCCGCGCACGCGTCACCGGCTATTTCCTGTTTGGTGCCCCACTAGCTTTTATCATCGGCGGTCCGCTTTCCGGCTCGCTACTCTCGCTTGAAGGATCGGTACTGTCGTTTGGTCTCCATGGCTGGCAACTCATGTTCCTCGTTGAGGGGTTACTGGCCTCTGCCGTTGGGATCTGGGTGTTCTTCTATCTTGACGATCACCCAGAGAAAGCCAAATGGTTAACTCCACAAGAGAAAGCGGCGCTTAGCCAGACTCTAAATAAGGAAGAGCAGGTGAAACTTGCACATGGTCCAAAAGGCGCATGGCAAGCACTGCTGGATGTACGCGTCCTCTATTTATGCCTGATCTGGTTTACGGTGCAGGTATGTGGTTATGGAATTTACTTCTTTCTGCCAACACAAATCGCCACCTTAATAGGGACAAAAGTTGGTTTATTAGTTGGCTTCGTCACCGCTATTCCACCTTTGTGCGCTGCCATCGCAGTGTATTACGTACCACGTATATCGGAAAAACTGCAGGAACGTCGTTACGTTGCATCAATCACATTTATGTCCGGTGCAATAGGCATTGCCGTATCTGGCCTTGCCGATAGTATTCCACTGGTCGCTATTGTCGCGCTGTGCGTTGCCGCTGCAGGACATCTGGCGATGCAGCCACTGTACTGGACATTTCCATCGTCTTATCTCGGCGGTGCAGCAGCTGCTTCCGGCATTGCGTTAATTAACTCGATAGGCAATCTGGGGGGGTTTGTAGCGCCGAATCTTCGCGTCTGGGCGGAACATACTTTTAATTCCGCACAGGCAGGACTTTACTTACTGGCAATGGTAACAGCTACTGGTAGCCTGATGATTCTGACATTACGTCACTTCGGGATTGAAAAAACGCCCCGTACATCATCCACATCTCCGAATCTCCCTGCCAGCGGGGATAATCTGCATCACTCTGATTGACAGGAAATGCTACATTGCTACGGTCATGATTAAGATCAGGATAACAACAATGGTTAAGATATTGGCCGTAGCACAATCACATGAATCGATAGTTTCTATGGACGAGATCAATAGTATCCTTCTTAGTAGTAGTTGGTTTCGGGCGCTACCTGATTATCTTATTGAACAGATGTTGTCCAGGACCAGCCTGTATCAATACAACGATGGAGAGATTATTCACTATCGTGGTGCTGAGCCGCTCGGATTATATGCAGTCATTACTGGCTCCGTTAAAGTGAGCTCAATTTCTGCTGACGGTAAAGAGTGCATCTTCCGCTATCTTTCGCCGGGGAACTGGTTTGGTGAAATAGGTATGATTGATAAATGTCCGCGCACACACGATGCCAGAGCGACGGGTAAAACTACACTGTTAACGATCAAGCCTCATGATGTTGAATTTCTTCTGAAAAATTATCCAATTCTCCATCGTTTTCTGGCGTTGCTGCTTTGCAAAGTCGTTCGAAATGCCTTTACGATGTTACATGACTGTACGCTATTATCTGTTTCTGCACGCTTGGCGAAGCGTTTAGTGAGTCTGTCGGAAGGGTACGGCGAACCACACGAGCGAGGGACATTAATCAATCTTTATCTTACGCAGGACGATCTGGCAACGATAATCAATACGAGCCGACAAACGATCAACAAACGGCTGGTTGAATGGGAAAAATTGGGATGGATAGACGCCAGATATGGCAAAATCGTGATCATCAATATAAATGCACTCAGGCAGTTATATGCTGATGAAGATGAGTAATTGGCTGTGGATGAGCCTGTTTACCATTCTGTATACATGCTTTTTCTTAAAAGTGACTGTCCAGGCGGTCATCAAATTCGATAATAAATTGCTATTCGCCAGTCCCTCTGCGGCATTGTCCATTTCTGCGACGCGACCAGGATGCCAGCCATTTCACTTTTACTGACTCGCCCATCGGGAACGCCTTACGTTTCCTAATGGCATGTCGGATCACACAGTTCGTAAGCGTCAATACGGCGCTCCGTTAACGTTTACAGCATTGCCAGTTGCGAGCGGGTAATGGATATCTTACCGTCACGCACCGCAGGCCAGATAAACTGACCTTCCTCAAGGCGTTTGGTGAACAGGCACAGACCATCAGCATCAGCCCAAAGAATTTTAACGGTGTCACCCCGTCGGCCACGGAAGATAAACAGGTGGCCGGAGAAGGGATTATCATTCAGCACATGTTGTACCTGTTCTCCCAGTCCGTTGAAGGATTTACGCATATCGGTAACGCCGGCAACGAGCCAGATACGGGTACCTGATGGGAGTGAAATCATCTTCCCCTCCCGCTCAGTTCGCGGATCAACACCGTGAGCAGCTCTGGCGATGGATTTTCCAGCGTCATGTTACCGTGACGGAACTCCACCTTGCAGGAACTGGCACTGACTCTGGTCTGAGTGGAAGTGGATAAAGACGGCGCAATGGCCGCCACAGTTTTTTTCTGCTCATCCGGCGTTATTTCTACAGGTAATAATTCAACGCCAGTGTCAGAAGAGGTCGTTACCTGAAGACGCCGTGATATACGCCCTTCGTTCTGCCAGAGCCTGAGCCATTTGAACAGGAGGTTATCATTGATATCGTGTTCCCGGGCAATACGGGCAACAGAGGCTCCTGGTTGTGATGCCAGTTCCACCATACGAAGTTTGAATTCATTCGAATAGTTTTTACGAGGTTCTTTTCGCCAGTCCTGTAATTCCATACTTAGATGTCCGTCTATATCAGATGGGCGTCTAAGTTACCAATTTTCGTCTGATGGCTACATACGGCGGTCAGTTTACGCTTACTGACAACGCGATGGCGGAGAGCATCAATGGTCTTTACAAAGCGGAGGTAATACACCGTAAGAGCTGGAAAAACCGTGCAGAAGTGGAACTGGCCACACTCACGTGGGTGGACTGGTATAACAATCGACGATTGCTGGGAAGGCTGGGCCATACTCCTCCGGCAGAAGCAGAAAAAGCTTATTATGCTTCCATCGGAAACGATGATCTGGCAGCCTGAGTTCACAGATAAAACACTCTCCAGGAAACCCGGGGCGGTTCAAACCTGATTCTGGAAAAGGACTTTGTGGATTGTTGCTATTGCCAGTGAGATTGAATGAAGTCGTTTTAACTCGCTTTGAATACGTCTTGCCCCCAGATTTCGCTGAGAACGTAACTCCAGAATCAGAGCGACTTCGCAAGTGCCGGTTTTCGTTGATGGTGAACGCTTGGGGCGACGGCTGTGGCTTTCCAGACCAGCGATGCCCTGAGCCAGATATCTGCGCCACCATTTTACGCAATGTGGGCCGAGAAATGCCACAGCGACGGCATACAAATCCCGCATCACCGGACGTTTCATAGAGTTTTACCCACTGTAGCCGCTGCTGAATTTCCCTGTTCATAATTTGGCATTAGTTCAGCTCAATCCCGACTTAAAAAGTCCCTACAGGATGTTCCGGACCTGAGGCACAGTTCATATCCTTATCCATAAAAAATTTAGCTATGTCTATAGCATTAATCTTGACAAGACGACGTTAGGGCCTGGCGATGAATCATTTCCCCTGCCAGATATCCTTTGGGGTGCACCAGAACTACCGTTTTATATCTATATAACTGAAACGTCCCTCGCCATCCTTCATATTTTGATGTAGTAACACCATTCACTTTCATCTACCCCCCGTTTTATTAACATATAGTAAAAATCACCTCGCCGCATTTTATTCTTTTGAAGTAAAATCATTTACCAGTTCACTTAAAGCTCTCTTTTGTTCATCATCATACAGAGATTGAATCCGGAATTTAATCTCTTCTGCAACCAGTCTTGCATCGGGCTCATAAAATATTTTTGTTATTCGCTGTTTCTGATGTTCAGGCTGGTCTTCCATATTTCGTAAAACCAGATGAAATAATATATCATAAAGTGCGCAATGCCATGAATAACCATCATTGGTTAAAATAAGCTCCCAAACCCGCTCCTGCTCGGCAATAAGCTGCAGAACAAAGGACTCAACCTGTTCTGTTTGTTCGGGGGCAACACGGTATAGCGGAGCAATCACAGCAAAAGATAGTTCATTTAACCAGGATTCCGCTTCCTTCTCGCTCCTGAACGGTGGACAGTTTTGTATTCTTCGTTCGTATTCACGGGTAATCTGCTCCAGAATATCCTCCGGCGGTGTCAGCCACTTATTCCTGAGCAATACACTGGTTGATGGATGACAGCTGGCTATTTCAGCAATAATTTCACGTAATGTTTCCGGGCTGAACTTCTTCAGCTGATTGTAGTGCTCCCGGGTAAAACCATGTTCATCGCATAAAAGTTGCCATGTCAGTGATATACTGTTTGCCATTCCTTGCTTCATCATTAATACCTGTTACCTGAATATCAACAGACCGGTGTACCTTTTCTGAATACCTCCCCGGACGGAGTGGCAATCCCCATTCGCCTCAGCGTGGCATCTGCAGCTTTCGCCACCTCGCTGATATCCAGCTTTTCAGGTAGCGGCGGGGACGATATCTGCGCCAGACAATAATTCCGGCGCAACAACAACCACTCCCGTTGTGCTTCTGTACATTCAACATTTCCCATAACAAAAAGCCAGCGGTCAGAAGCTCTGCGCCAGCAACCAGCAGCCTCCAGTTTCTGCGCAACCATGTCTTCCACAACTTCCGGGGTACTCTTTTTCCTGCTCAAAACATTAACTCACTGAAATAATATACATATCTGACGGTCTCAGCGAACCGTCCATGCCGGGCTGAAATCCTCTTCCTGAAACAGCTCCGTCAGCCCGCTAATCTGTTTCAATCTGAGAACTTCATCCTGGTCCATACCCAGCTCCGTACCAATGCGTTCATTCGTCCAGCCCAGGCGCGACAGGTCCCTGACAATATCAGACATTGAGGTTATCTGATGTTTGCCCCTGGCCCGGTTATGTCGGATGGTCGCAGCAATACGTGAGGCCTGTCCCTTTCTCTCCGGATTAATACAGACCACCGGCAGCCAGCCCTTCAGACGTTTTCCCGTACCTGCTTCCCTGCCCAGCACCTGGCGATGAAAACCATCCACCACCAGGTAATGGTTCTTTTCCTCAGACACCACCACCGGTTGTGTGAAACCATCTTTCTCCAGTGACTGCTTCAGCAGTTTCTTCTCACCCGGCGCCATGACATTAGGATTGTAATCATTGGCCACCACCTCATCTGCTTTTACCCACAGCACACAGTCCACTGGCTCATGTGCAAAAGGACTGACTTCATGAAGCACTCTGCGCAGGTGATTAAGGGCCTGTATGGTCTCTTCTTCTGGTCGTTCCTGGCTGAAGTACTGACGAATCATGTTGCCAATTATCTCCGGTGTCACAGAATCCCCCATTCCTTCCTCCTTTCTTTCATACGCTGCAGATAACGTTCATAGTGCCGGGGTTTGTTCGGACTGAAGGAGAGGGTCCGGCACCAGAAATCATTCTTTATAAGTGTCTTACAGATACGCCGCCAGGACGGAATATCCCGGCTCCCCAGGTCATTCTCCTGTTCATCCGGGATGTCATCCGGGAAGCCCCGCGTCTGATACCAGCGCAGGTAGACAGCAATTTTATTACGGTAATGTTCTGCCGTTCTTTCCGGCATCACATCCAGCAGGAACATCGCATAGCTGCGCCAGGTATGATGGGCTGGTTTTGATATACGTTTACGCAGGGCAAAATAGGCACCGCTTTCATTGGCATAAAGCGCCCCGCTGGCAGCGCCTGACACCCGCTCACACATCCTGGCCCAGGTTTCCGGCTCCAGAATATGGTAAAGCCACAGCCCCTTACGTTGTTCAGGACCAAAAGGTTCACAGACACGCATGTTGCGTAACGGCACGTCGGCACGGTACATCAGGTCATACAGAGGATTGTAAATGGCACAAGCTCTGGCGTTATATATCCAGATATCGCGGGCTTTCCAGTCATACAACGGATACATGGTGTAATAAAACCCTTCAGGCGATGCCGTGGTCCAGGGCTTATCATCGGCATATCTCAGTTTGCGCTGAGACACCAGCCCCATAAAGCGATTGAGGGATTCATCCGCACGAACACCGGTCAGCACTGCCACTCCACACCGGTTACCGGCAAACCAGGAAGAAAATGCCGGAACAAATTCTTCAAACGTCATGGCATACCGGAAAAAGGGAAAATATGTCATATCCGTAATGGCCTCTTCCGGTGGCTGGCGAACCCAGGTCACTCCTGGCTCCCAGCATATCCACTCCGGCTGAAACTGCGAGACGCCGTTTACCGTGGTCAGGGGAAGTGCCACCCAGTAAAAGGTTTCCGTCACATCATGGTACATTTCCCGCATCTTCTGAATATGTTCAATGGTGCACCGATACTGGGCCTCCCAGTCAATGAACAGAACAGAGAAATGACGTTTTCTCCTGCGGGCCACCTCTGCCACAAGATGGAAAAGCACGGTGGAATCCTTTCCACCTGAAAAAGACAGACATACCGACGGAAATGTTTCAAAAATCCACTCAATGCGGGCGATTGCGGCACGCAAAACATTTTCTCCGGTAAGGATTTTTTCGGTTAAAAGCGTATCACTCATTTTCCTGGCTTTATGTCGAATAATTCTGTTTATACATTCAGGCAAACTTCATTAATAACTCACCGCTTTGGGGATAAATAATAACAACAAAAATCTTCAGATATTAACCTGGTTGTTGGATTTGTTATCACATCCTTTATCCACCTGCTTCTTACTGGTAACACATCTGGAAAATCCATGCATTTTCAACATATACTATCCTTTCAACTTGTAAATAAGAAAATATGATGCAGATGGTGAACAATTCAAATATCATTTTGCAGGAAGTATTCACTGTAATAGAATTACCCCCTGATAAAGTTTATTCACTAAGGAATTATTCAACAGAAACATTCCCTGTTAGCTTTGAGCAATAGCACTTATTTTTATATGTATCAGGAATACGTACGTTGATGTAACCAAAACAAAGAAGCCTGTGTCCATGGGGTTCGTACAATTGTGTGTGGCACATGACCAAATCAGGTTTGAGACCTCCCGCTGCAATATTTTTTATTCAGATTTTAGCCTGTCAGGCCTGACAGAAACGCTCCCAACTTCCCTTCTATATCACTGTCTATAGTACGTAATCTTAGCAATGGCAGGCCGCATTTCTTCAGTATACTGTTTTTAAGTTCATCACGTTCAGCCTGAACACTGGTCAGATGATAACCTCCATCCACTTCAATAACCCCTAATGGAGTCTTCCCGACCTTATAGTAAACAACAAAGTCACAACTGGCCCGGTTACGCATGAATAACTGTTCACGGTGTGTAAAATCCCCCCGCTCCAGCAACACCAACTGATTCAGCGCTATTTGTGAATGAAACATCATACTCCGATAACTATCCTGCGACAGGATATCCCGCAACAGGCAGGCCACAATCTGTTCTGACTTAAAGTGTGAATCATTTGAATTCAATCTACTATTCAGTCGTTCCAGTGATTTGTCATACTCACTGTACAGCAAATCAAATGCTGATATGACCGGGCTCTCGAAAATCTCTCCGTCATCAGCGTAGTATTTGATGTAACGAATCAGCGCCGCAATATGTCCAGCGTGGCGTTCAAATACATCATTACCAGTCACCAGCGTAAATTTATTTCGGGCCCTTGAAACAGCGACATTCACCAGTTCAGGATTATCAACAAACGCGATGTTCCGACTGTGCTGGCTGCTGCGCTTCTTATCCAGCACAGTGGAAAACACAATTTCATCGCACTCCCGTCCCTGAAATTTATGCACCGTCGATTTCACAAAATCAGCAGGCAGCACTTTTTCAGCCAGATTAACCTGTGCATTATATGGGGCAATGTATCCCCTGCTACTTTCTTCATCCCAGTAATGACCTTCCAGAGATTCAAGCTCCCTGAGATTTGAAAAATTACGGGTATGGTTTCCTTTTGCCGTGATGACCAGAGATAATGAGGCTTCACCGGAATCAACCGTTAACGGTATCAGAGCATTATCATAAAACTGCTTATTACAAAATTGAATGATTTTAGGATGACAACGATAATGCTCTTTAAGAAGGGTTACTGGCACCATGTTCCTGAACAACATACAAACCGAATCAAGTAGACTATATTTCTCACAATTATAGTATTCTGCCGGTGGAGATGGGCTGTTCGGGAGTAATACAGGAACATGTGGAAGTTGCTTACGATCCCCTACAACGATTACATTACGGGCACATCCCAGTCCCAGAATGCCCGGAACAATATCCTGCTGCGAGGCTTCATCAATAATAACATAATCAAGAAGGGCCCCCTTGCCGATAGAGTTAATAATCGAATGCGTACTGCTACCAATAATCGGAAAACGCTTTATAAAACGGTCAAATTCATCCCTGTATGTCTCTGCCGAGAATGAACTTCTTGTTGAAACATTTCTTCGCAGATGTTGCTTTAAATAAAGCATAGACCATGATGTCAGGCGCCCCAGTAAAATTTTAAAATCAGATTTTTTAAATACTTCCTCATATTCATTCAGAGAAATTTGTTTTTCCCGGATATTTTTTCATAATAAGAAAGCTGAAGAGAAGTAAATAGCGCCAGCCTTCTCTCCGGAATCATCAATGGTTTGACTTTCAGTATCATGAAGTTTAACAACAAATCAATTCTGTTTCTGAATCCAATCCGCCTGTCAGAAAGGTAATGAATATAAGCCATCAGGTCGGTTGTTTTTTGTGAGGAAAATCGGTATTTGTGAGAAAAAAGCTCCTCCGGTCGAAGATTCTGACTCTGCCATTGCTGCAGGTATTTATACTCAATATTCAGCTCATTAATTTCTGCTTTTAACGAAGCGACCTGGTTAATGGCATTCAGGTGTTTTTTCACTTGTTGAAGTACATCATCAATCGCATTTGCAGACGGTGAGTCAGGTAAGACTTCCTCAGAACGCGAAATCGACGTTGAAAAAAACTGTTGCCTGTTCTCCGTACTCCCCAGTCGTGCCATCACATATCCCAGTTGCTGTTTGTCCATCTTTTCATAAACATTACTGACAGCTGAGTTATTATTGGACAAAATTGCCACTGTTTTATTCTGAATTAATATATTAGCAACAATATTGAGTATAGTCTGTGTTTTACCTGTTCCAGGTGGTCCTTCAATAACTGAAATCTGTGAGGAAAATGCCCGTTTGACAGCCAGCAACTGACTTTCATTAAGACCAAACGGAAAAATCAAACCCCATGGCGAATCACGTTTTTTACTCTGTCCTGAACAGTATGCATGCAAGGCGGTATCCGGATGAGGAACTATTTTCTTTATCTGCCTAAGGATATTCTCATCGATATTTCTGTTATTACCACGGGCATAAAAAATACGTTCATTAGCCACCCTACACAAGTAATTAAACACGGCATGCTCTGTAAATGCTGAACACTGTTGAAAGTCAAGGCCGGTCGTTTTCATGATGTAGGGTCGTTCACCCTCGCGGTAATAAACAGCAGCATATTTATCACCATATATAATAACCAGTTCAGCCCGGGATGTTACAGCGTTCCCTTTCCTTTCGAGGAAAACATTTCGCAAATTTACAGTTGGCGTTATCTGACATACAGAAAGCGGACGAGTATATTTTCTCCCGCTGCGAAAATGACAGGTCAGCATAACCTCTCTGTCGTCATTTCCAGCCCACAGCGTCCAGTCGGTAATTTTATGAGTCTTATTTTCACCGTCAACACAAATCGTGACCATATTCTCACTCAGAAATTATCATTTAACTTACGGAAAATTGTTAAGGCACTCCCGATATTAGCTCCGGAGGATTTTCCACAACTCCGGGACTGTTAACATATTTCTGCCTGCCATATATACATTGAATTTAGTCATAACAGTCAATACCAGAATTACAGGAATGCGATGCCGATACGCTGGTTATTGAATACTGGTAGCCCCTGAGCACTAATTCATCACGATACTCTGTATTTACTGTTTTCACTGCTTTTTACAACCATTCCCCCAGGTAAAATGCTGCTCCTCCGGTGATGGCTGTGTCAGAAACTGCCATCCCGGAATAGCCACGCTGACCGCCAGCAATGCCGCACAGACACCAGCCACAAACGGTTTCAGAAACGTGGGCGGGGATTTCTGAAGGGAGGGTGACTGCTCCGCCTGCACTTTCCCCTTGCGATTATCAAGGCTCAGTGCATCCAGACGCACCGCGCCATTTGCCGCAAGCAGCCCTTCCCGGTTATCCACGCTTCCCGGCAGACTCAGCGAAAAATCCCCTGTTCCCGTCTGAATCAGACTGCCTTTACGATTTGACAGGCTTTGTGCCGATATCTGCAGTGTGTCGGCATTTATCGTACCGCCATTACTGCTGAACTGCCCGGCAGTCCGGGCGGAAAGCGTACCGGCACTCAGTTGCGCATTCTGTGTAGACAGATTTCCACTGGTTGCATTCAGCTCAGTATGTTGTCCCTGTATCCGGCTGTTACCTAAATCCAGCCCCTGCTCAATGTCCCGTAAATCCAGCAGAGAACCTTCGTGTGCCGGGAATGAGGAATACAACTGAATATAGTCATCACTGTCCGGTGTCAGACGCACATGTCGCACAACACCGGGAATAATGACCAGCCGGAGGATACCGCTTTTTAAATCCTGCGAAGGTGCCAGAACACGGGTGGTGACATAACCATGATCGACCAGACGGTTCTGCAATGTACTCATCAGCAGATTAATTCCTTTCGCCCCCAGGCAATGCCCGACCGCCCCGTTGGCGATTTTTTGTAAAGGCAGCCAGTGTGGTAACGCATCAGCCCCCTTCAGTTCCGTCTGTTTAATCTGAAAACAGGGCGTTTCAACAGGAAAATTAATCTTATGGGCAAAAGAGCCAGGTGCAGAAAGGCGAACATCAGGGGCTGAAGGCGTCAGTTGTTGCTCAAGGGCTTCCTGACGCTGCTGCTGAATGATAAATGCTTCATCTCCGCTACGCCGGACATCCGCTGCCTGAAGAGATAAAGGCGATAATAAAGCAGACATCAGTGTCAGTGACAGCAAGGACGGACAGCGCCGGAATAAGCTTTGTTCCTCAGTCCTCTCGTTCCTGCAACATAATTTTCCAGTCAAACGAAAAACCTTTTATTCATGTCATACCAACAATCACCAGCCTCCTGACGATACCTCCCACCATGTTTTGCGATGGCACGCTACCGCCCTTCCGGTATTTACCCGCATCAACCGGTACCAGAATGCTGAGTAACAAACCAGCCAGAATTGACTTAATTTTGATCATTATAGAATAATGATCTGAACTACAGCAACATGACAGATTTATCGATCGATATAACACAAATGAACAGTTCTTTATTCTGCCATATATCGCAAAAACAGCACATTACAAAATTTATAACCATAATTACTGGAAAAGTGCAGAAAATTATTCCACTGAATGCTTTTAATACAGTTGGTTAGCTTAAAAAATAGCAATTTTTGATTTCAGTCATTGAAAGTTGCAATGTTTGACGATTCAACAGTATTTAAGTGAGTTTCAGGATATGGGAAGGACATGAAAGGAGGAGCGCAATAAAATACACAGGAAGAAGGGGAAAATGTTTCGTAAAAACAGAAAATTAACAGCGCACATCAGGAAACGCAGTCTCCTGATTCAGTGCTACCACATGAAAATTTAGTTAACTGTTACCGTACTAAAATTTATGTCAGAAGATGTTCCATTACCGAAACAAAGACGATCATGGTGCGCTTGTCACCCTGACCAGTGTTGAGGAAACCCGGGTGGTGTTTATGCGGGACGGCTATCCGCATCCCTGCATGCAACCGATGTACAACTTTCTGGGAAAATTCAAACCCGAACCCCGGGAAGAAACAGAATAAAACGAAATCCCTGCCGGCAATCACACTACCTGATAGCAGCATAATCCACTTATTAATTCTCATCCCCGGAGACAAGCCCAGAAAACCACTCCGGGTGTTCACTGTATGCCGTGTTCAGCGCATCCCTGGAAACGTTTATATAAAAGCTGTCCTGCAATTTGCGGGTAACAACTTCTGCCAGGCGATTCCGGTTATCCACCAGTCCGGCATAACCTCTCTCTGCCAGCCACTCATTCAGTTCATGTTCCAGAGACAGATTGATAATATCATAATCGGACCTTGCCATTCCCGTTTCCTTAGCACATGTTTTCAGGCACGGGGATAAAGTATAAAGAATGTCATACTGCTGCTGCCAGAGCAATATTCCCCCTGATGGTTGTATCAGAGATGGTATGCCGGTACTTTGCGGGTTGTTCCCGTCAGGTTATCGTGCACCTCCACGGTCGTGGTCACCACCGGCATTCCGGCCTTTCTCAGCCTCAGAACATCAGCCGCAATACGCTGACTGCCAAACCAGAACAGGCCGTCCAGTGCAGTCACCAGCAAACCCGCCTCCAGTGCATACTTCAGCCGTTCACGGGGCGCTTTCACTTCCCGGGCAACCTGCTGATATGGCAATGATGTGTTTTCATTCCCAACCACGCGACGAATACGGTGAGACAGATGATACCGGTATGTATCCGGCACACCAGAAAGGCTGGCCTTCAGGCTGTACACGCAGCCAAACCGTTTATCGTTAAACACCACATTTTTCTGGCTGATGCCCCATTCTTCACGCAGCGCGGCAATCAATTGCGGTGTACGGGTAAGCAGCAAGCGAAAAGGCAGTTCAAAACTGGTGACGTAATCCACATTCAGCAGTGCAATACGCAACCGTTCTTCTGGCCCGGCCTCTGTCTGCCGGCACTCCTCCAGAACATCCTGCCACTGCCGGCGAAGACGGGGGGATTCGTTCCGTTCTGTAAAACAGTATTTATCCGCCAGATAGTCAATTCGTGTACGCATACTGAAAGGAATTCCGTATAAAGATTCAGCAGACAAAACTTTATCAGCCAGTAAAAATTAACGGAAGCATTGATATTCCTCCCGACAATCACCGGATGATTGTTGCAATAACCTGCGACATAAAGGACTGAACAGCCGTTTTTAACGCCACGTATTGCCCTGATGAACCAGGCCGGGCAACCCGAAAACATCTTTCCACCCGGCATTGTCCGCCAGCACTTATCACCGACCAGGTCTGTTGCAGTAAATCCACCAGTTGCGCACATTCTTCATCAGCCATGACGCCGACTCGCGGATGGCAAATACTCGTCTGGCTGAGCAGCAACAGACATCGTATCTGTGCTCCTTCATGTTGTTCCCGCAACCAGCGTAATACCACCGGCGCTGATGGGCTGACCGTGTGATTATGCTCCGTAATACGTTCGTGTACCCGTCGGTGAAAGGAACTACAAAATGTCTGAATCTGTTGACCATAGATTCCTTCTGCCGAATAGAGCGTGAAGTGAAATGCCAACAGATTTGGCCAGTGGTCCACCGCCTGCTGAACAAAACGCCGGATTTCCCCCGGCTCTGAAATTAAGGCTTCGGTTATTTGCACGAAATGTTCCTTTTCAACCCCTGTTGAATTTTGTCAAGCCGGTGCAGACACAGTAAAGCGCGCATCAACACCTGAAAGGTACGATACAAACACAAGTTACAAACAATAAGAACGGAAGGACAATTAATCAGTGAGGAATAATAACTAAATTAACCAAAAGAATGTTACTGACAATACTACCAATACTTAAATAGCAATATATTAATTAATGTAAGAACAGATGCCCGGTAAGACATATACACAATACATCCACAAACACACTCTTTTCATTAAATCAATCACCTGATTAAACCATGAAAGTGTGATGTAAGTCAAAATTACTGATACTATCAATTGATAATGATTATCTCTATCATTATCGTGAAATTCGAGAATGAAAGGAGAAGTAGTCATTATAAGCCTTTTATAAATCGTCATCATCATAGTAAAGTAGAACACTTTTTATATGAGTTACTATATGAAAATATACTGGACAAGAAAACGTATTCCTGAACTTTCAGCACTTCCACCTTCATTAAGAAAGAAAAATTTTACTGACGCATATAATGCAGCATCTTCTCATATCGAATACTGGATAGGTGCTGGCGTCTCATTTATCTCGATGATGATTTTATCCAGAGTATATGACTTTCTTTTACCCGCCCAAGATACTTTCCCGGGTGATATCATCAGAAGTTTATGTGTTGTGTGTCCATCCATATTAATCTGGTTTCAGTTTTCGGTATATGTCATGAGGAAATATTACAGACATATTCTGGTGCGAGGAAAAGAAACCGAAACCATTTCAGAAAGGTTGATACGTGAGGCTGATACACGAGAATATGAACTATGGCGTCCGGTCCGTCGCTTTTTCTCCATTGTTTTCCTCATTGTTCTATTAGGTTGCATTCATTCACTGATAACAACTATAAAATAAAAGTTATGGCTGTTCTGATACAGGAAAATAAACGTTCATTCTATGGTTACCTCTTCCTGTTATATAGAAGAATTTTAAACGACAAGTAAGGGAATATAAATGAAAATAACAAAAAATAAAAATGCAACTATAAAAAACAGTCATCAGTCGGCTGCTTTTCAATGTTTACCTTATCATTTTCT
>NZ_JBQZXE010000051.1:0-24470 GCF_053555855.1 Shigella sp. SIG3 | reverse complement strand
TCCTCAAGCAACAATGAAAATTGTTTATCGTTATTATTTCCGGGATTAATTACCAAAAGCGAACAATGGTTTAACCTGCTCCATTTATTCATTTTATCCAACCATGAGCGAAGCCGCTCGGCAGGAATGTTTTGCCATGCGTTATTTGCGCAAACAAGAATAAAAAGGTAATTATGGGGATCAATAGAACACTGCAAATCACGGGCCAAATAGTATAGACCTTTTTCATGATTTAGCATTGAAAATAATTTTATTTTTTCCGGCCCTTGAGAATCATCTAATTGAAAGATTTTCGCCGGATCGCTGTCCATGCTAATGACCGCGACGTGTGCGGTTTCAGCCTGGGATGCAATTGTTTGATTCGCCAGACTGATAGCATCTTCATGGCGATCGACGTTAAACCACCAGACGCCGCCTGCTGGCATATGTCGCAGCTCATCCCATAATGATGAGATACCGATAGAGAATACAGGGTCCACAATGTCCCTCATGTCACCATTTTGTCTGATTATCAGTTTACTAGCGAAAGCTAAGAAATAAACCTACCATTGAAATTAAAACTTATCAGATTTAGCATGTGAATCAATTTAGAAGGTCACAAGACGTGTGATTTTAGTCTTTTCGTTTTTAACTTTTTCTGTTGCGTAACGGAAAGTCAAAAAGTGAGCAAATTCCCGTCTCGCCGTAAACAATAAACCGGCGAAATGCTCACGGTTAGAATTGTATCATGAATGGTACGGTTATTTCATAGGGATCAAGCAAAATGAATAACAATGAACCAGATACTCTGCCTGATCCCGCGATAGGCTATATCTTCCAGAATGATATTGTGGCGTTAAAGCAGGCATTTTCACTGCCTGATATTGATTATGCCGATATTTCCCAACGCGAACAGTTGGCCGCGGCATTAAAACGCTGGCCGTTGCTGGCAGAGTTTGCGCAACAAAAGTAGGGGATTGGTGAATGGCCGTACTGGGATTGCAGGGGGTGCGGGGAGGCGTGGGGACAACAACCATCACCGCCGCATTAGCCTGGTCATTACAAATGTTGGGAGAAAATGTCCTAGTGGTCGATGCCTGCCCGGACAACTTGTTGCGCCTGTCATTTAATGTTGATTTTACCCACCGTCAGGGCTGGGCCAGAGCGATGCTGGATGGCCAGGACTGGCGTGACGCTGGGTTGCGCTACACCTCGCAGCTCGATTTGCTGCCTTTTGGTCAGTTATCCATTGAAGAACAAGAAAATCCACAGCACTGGCAAACCCGGCTGAGCGATATTTGCTCCGGCTTACAGCAACTAAAAGCCAGCGGGCGTTACCAGTGGATTTTAATCGACTTACCGCGTGATGCCTCGCAGATAACCCACCAGCTGCTGAGTTTGTGCGAGCACTCGCTGGCAATCGTCAATGTGGATGCCAACTGCCATATCCGACTGCATCAGCAAGCGCTGCCGGATGGCGCACATATTTTGATTAATGACTTCCGTATTGGCAGTCAGGTTCAGGACGATATTTACCAGCTTTGGTTGCAAAGCCAGCGCCGATTACTGCCGATGCTCATTCATCGTGATGAAGCGATGGCTGAATGCCTGGCGGCTGAAGAGATACTGACGCTGGCGAACTGGTGCCTGTTGAACTACTCCGGGCTGAAAACGCCAGTCGGGAGTGCATCATGAGTATCCTGACCCGGTGGTTGCTTATCCCGCCGGTCAACGCGCGGCTTATCGGGCGTTATCGCGATTATCGTCGTCACGGTGCGTCGGCTTTCAGCGCGACGCTCGGCTGTTTCTGGATGATCCTGGCCTGGATTTTTATTCCGCTGGAGCACCCGCGCTGGCAACGTATTCGCGCAGAACATAAAAACCTGTATACGCCAACGCCTCGCGTCCGCGTCCGCTGGACCCGGTCCGTTATCTCATTCAAACATGCTGGTTATTGATCGGTGCATCGCGCAAAGAAACGCCGAAACCGCGCAGCGGGCATTTTCAGGTCTGCAAAATATTCGTGGACGTTACCATCAATGGATGAACGAGCTGCCTGAGCGCGTTAGCCATAAAACACAGCATCTGGATGAAAAAAAAGAGCTCGGTCATTTGAGTGCCGGGGCGCGGCGGTTGATCCTCGGTATCATCGTCACCTTCTCGCTGATTCTGGCGTTAATCTGCGTTACTCAGCCGTTTAACCCGCTGGCGCAGTTTATCTTCCTGATGCTGCTGTGGGGGGTAGCGCTGATCGTACGGCGGATGCCGGGGCGCTTCTCGGCGCTAATGTTGATTGTGCTGTCGCTGACCGTTTCTTGCCGTTATATCTGGTGGCGTTACACCTCTACGCTGAACTGGGACGATCCGGTCAGCCTGGTGTGCGGGCTTATTCTGCTCTTCGCTGAAACGTACGCGTGGATTGTGCTGGTGCTCGGCTACTTCCAGGTAGTATGGCCGCTGAATCGTCAGCCGGTGCCATTGCCGAAGGATATGTCGCTGTGGCCGTCAGTGGATATCTTTGTCCCGACTTACAACGAAGATCTCAATGTGGTGAAAAATACCATTTACGCCTCGCTGGGTATCGACTGGCCGAAAGACAAACTGAACATCTGGATCCTCGATGACGGCGGCAGGGAAGAGTTTCGCCAGTTTGCGCAAAACGTGGGGGTGAAATATATCGCCCGCACCACTCATGAACATGCGAAAGCGGGCAACATCAACAATGCGCTGAAATATGCCAAAGGCGAGTTCGTGTCGATTTTCGACTGCGACCACGTACCAACGCGATCGTTCCTGCAAATGACCATGGGCTGGTTCCTGAAAGAGAAACAGCTGGCGATGATGCAGACTCCACACCACTTCTTCTCGCCGGACCCGTTTGAACGCAACCTGGGACGTTTTCGTAAAACGCCGAACGAAGGCACGCTGTTCTATGGTCTGGTGCAGGATGGCAACGATATGTGGGACGCCACTTTCTTCTGCGGTTCCTGTGCGGTGATTCGTCGTAAGCCGCTGGATGAAATTGGCGGCATTGCTGTCGAAACCGTGACTGAAGATGCGCATACTTCTCTGCGTTTGCACCGTCGTGGCTATACCTCCGTGTATATGCGTATTCCGCAGGCGGCGGGGCTGGCGACCGAAAGTCTGTCGGCGCATATCGGTCAGCGTATTCGCTGGGCGCGCGGGATGGTACAAATCTTCCGTCTCGATAACCCGCTCACCGGTAAAGGACTGAAGTTTGCTCAGCGGCTGTGCTACGTCAACGCCATGTTCCACTTCTTGTCGGGCATTCCACGGCTGATCTTCCTGACTGCGCCGCTGGCGTTCCTGCTGCTTCATGCCTACATCATCTATGCGCCAGCGTTGATGATCGCCCTATTCGTGCTGCCGCATATGATCCATGCCAGCCTGACCAACTCGAAGATCCAGGGCAAATATCGCCACTCTTTCTGGAGTGAAATCTACGAAACGGTGCTGGCGTGGTATATCGCACCACCGACGCTGGTGGCGCTGATTAACCCGCACAAAGGCAAATTTAACGTCACCGCCAAAGGTGGACTGGTGGAAGAAGAGTACGTCGACTGGGTGATCTCGCGGCCCTACATCTTCCTTGTTCTACTCAACCTGGTGGGCGTTGCGGTAGGCATCTGGCGCTACTTCTATGGCCCGCCAACCGAGATGCTCACCGTGGTCGTCAGTATGGTGTGGGTGTTCTACAACCTGATTGTTCTTGGCGGCGCAGTTGCGGTATCGGTAGAAAGCAAACAGGTACGCCGATCGCACCGCGTGGAGATGACGATGCCCGCGGCAATTGCCCGCGAAGATGGTCACCTCTTCTCGTGTACCGTTCAGGATTTCTCCGACGGTGGTTTGGGGATCAAGATCAACGGTCAGGCGCAGATTCTGGAAGGGCAGAAAGTGAATCTGTTGCTTAAACGCGGTCAGCAGGAATACGTCTTCCCGACCCAGGTGGCGCGCGTGATGGGTAATGAAGTTGGGCTGAAATTAATGCCGCTCACCACCCAGCAACATATCGATTTTGTGCAGTGTACGTTTGCCCGTGCGGATACATGGGCGCTCTGGCAGGACAGCTACCCGGAAGATAAGCCGCTGGAAAGTCTGCTGGATATTCTGAAGCTCGGCTTCCGTGGCTACCGCCATCTGGCGGAGTTTGCGCCTTCTTCGGTGAAGGGCATATTCCGTGTGCTGACTTCTCTGGTTTCCTGGGTTGTATCGTTTATTCCGCGCCGCCCGGAGCGGAGCGAAACGGCACAACCATCGGATCAGGCTTTGGCTCAACAATGATGATAACGCGATGAAAAGAAAACTATTCTGGATTTGTGCAGTGGCTATGGGGATGAGTGCGTTCCCCTCTTTCATGACGCAGGCGACGCCAGCAACGCAACCACTGATCAATGCTGAGCCAGCTGTAGCCGCCCAGACGGAACAAAATCCGCAGGTGGGGCAAGTGATGTCAGGCGAGCAGGGAGCTGATGCCCCCATCGTGGCGCAGAACGGTCCTTCGCGTGATGTGAAGCTGACCTTTGCGCAAATCGCGCCGCCGCCGGGCAGCATGGTGCTACGTGGTATTAACCCGAACGGCAGCATTGAGTTTGGTATGCGCAGCGATGAAGTGGTGACGAAGGCGATGCTCAACCTCGAATACACGCCATCGCCATCGTTACTGCCTGTCCAGTCGCAGTTAAAGGTTTATCTCAATGATGAGCTGATGGGCGTGCTGCCAGTGACCAAAGAACAGTTGGGTAAAAAAACGCTGGCGCAAATGCCCATTAATCCACTGTTTATTACCGACTTCAACCGTGTGCGGCTGGAGTTTGTCGGCCATTATCAGGACGTGTGCGAAAACCCGGCCAGCACCACGCTTTGGCTGGATGTTGGGCGGAGCAGTGGACTGGATCTGACCTATCAGACCCTGAATGTGAAGAATGACCTGTCACACTTCCCGGTGCCATTCTTTGACCCGCGCGATAACCGTACTAACACCTTGCCGATGGTCTTTGCGGGTGCGCCGGATGTTGGGCTGCAACAAGCATCTGCCATTGTCGCCTCGTGGTTTGGTTCGCGTTCTGGCTGGCGTGGGCAGAACTTCCCGGTGCTCTATAACCAATTGCCGGATCGCAATGCCATTGTCTTTGCAACCAACGACAAACGGCCGGACTTCCTGCGCGATCATCCGGCGGTAAAAGCCCCGGTGATTGAGATGATTAACCATCCGCAGAATCCTTACGTCAAACTGCTGGTGGTGTTTGGTCGTGACGACAAAGACCTGTTGCAGGCAGCGAAAGGTATCGCTCAGGGTAACATTCTGTTCCGTGGTGAAAGCGTGGTAGTGAATGAAGTGAAACCGCTGCTACCGCGTAAGCCGTACGATGCGCCGAACTGGGTACGTACCGATCGTCCGGTCACATTTGGCGAACTGAAAACCTATGAAGAACAGTTACAATCCAGCGGCCTTGAGCCAGCAGCGATTAACGTTTCGCTAAACCTGCCGCCGGATCTCTACCTGATGCGCAGTACCGGCATTGATATGGATATTAATTACCGCTACACCATGCCGCCGGTGAAAGACAGTTCGCGGATGGATATCAGCCTGAATAACCAGTTCCTGCAATCCTTCAACCTGAGCAGCAAACAGGAGGCGAACCGTCTGCTGCTGCGTATTCCGGTATTACAAGGTTTGCTGGATGGCAAAACAGATGTCTCTATTCCGGCGCTGAAACTGGGCGCGACCAACCAGCTGCGCTTCGACTTTGAGTATATGAACCCGATGCCAGGCGGTTCGGTAGATAACTGTATTACCTTCCAGCCGGTGCAGAATCATGTGGTGATTGGTGACGATTCCACCATCGACTTCTCGAAGTATTACCACTTCATTCCGATGCCGGATCTACGCGCCTTTGCTAACGCGGGCTTCCCATTCAGCCGGATGGCGGATCTGTCGCAAACCATCACCGTGATGCCGAAAGCGCCTAACGAAGCACAGATGGAAACGTTGCTGAATACTGTTGGTTTTATCGGCGCACAGACGGGCTTCCCGGCGATTAATCTGACGGTGACCGATGATGGCAGCACCATTCAGGGCAAAGATGCCGACATCATGATCATCGGTGGTATCCCGGACAAACTGAAAGACGATAAGCAGATCGACCTATTGGTGCAGGCGACCGAAAGCTGGGTGAAAACACCGATGCGCCAGACCCCGTTCCCCGGCATTGTGCCGGACGAGAGCGATCGCGCGGCAGAAACCCAGTCAACGCTGACCTCTTCCGGTGCGATGGCGGCGGTGATTGGCTTCCAGTCGCCGTATAACGACCAGCGCAGCGTGATTGCGCTGTTGGCAGATAGCCCACGCGGTTATGAAATGCTTAACGATGCGGTGAACGATAGCGGCAAACGCGCCACCATGTTCGGTTCGGTCGCGGTGATCCGCGAGTACGGTATCAACAGCCTACGTGTTGGCGACGTTTATTACGTAGGTCATCTGCCGTGGTTCGAGCGCTTGTGGTATGCGCTGGCAAACCATCCGATTCTGCTGGCGGTGCTGGCGGCTATCAGTGTGATATTGCTGGCATGGGTACTGTGGCGTCTGCTGCGAATTATTAGTCGTCGTCGTCTTAACCCGGATAACGAGTAATTGAAGATGAATGTGTTGCGTAGTGGAATCGTGACGATGCTGTTGTTGGCTGCCTTTAGTGTTCAGGCAGCCTGTACCTGGCCTGCCTGGGAGCAGTTTAAAAAGGATTACATCAGTCAGGAAGGGCGCGTCATCGACCCCAGCGACGCGCGCAAAATCACCACCTCCGAAGGGCAAAGTTACGGTATGTTCTTTGCCCTGGCGGCTAACGACCGTGCAGCTTTCGATAATATTCTCGACTGGACGCAGAACAATCTCGCTCAGGGTTCTTTAAAAGAACGTTTGCCCGCCTGGCTGTGGGGCAAGAAAGAGAACAGTAAGTGGGAAGTGCTGGACAGCAATTCGGCCTCCGATGGTGATGTCTGGATGGCCTGGTCGTTGCTGGAGGCGGGGCGTTTGTGGAAAGAGCAGCGTTATACCGACATCGGCAGCGCGTTGCTAAAACGTATCGCGCGGGAGGAAGTGGTGACGGTGCCTGGGCTGGGTTCCATGTTGTTACCGGGCAAAGTGGGTTTTGCTGAGGATAACAGCTGGCGTTTTAACCCCAGCTACATGCCGCCGACGCTGGCGCAGTATTTCACCCGCTTTGGCGCGCCGTGGACCACGCTGCGCGAAACCAATCAACATTTATTGCTGGAAACCGCCCCGAAAGGCTTTTCGCCAGACTGGGTGCGCTATGAGAAAGACAAAGGCTGGCAGCTAAAAGCCGAAAAAACATTGATCAGCAGCTACGACGCTATCCGCGTTTACATGTGGGTAGGCATGATGCCTGACAGCGATCCGCAAAAAGCGCGGATGCTCAACCGGTTTAAACCGATGGCGACATTCACTGAGAAAAACGGTTATCCGCCGGAAAAAGTGGATGTGGCTACGGGGAAAGCGCAGGGTAAAGGACCGGTCGGTTTTTCTGCCGCCATGCTGCCTTTTTTACAAAACCGCGATGCGCAGGCAGTTCAGCGCCAGCGCGTGGCCGATAACTTTCCCGGCAGCGATACCTATTACAACTATGTGCTGACCCTGTTTGGACAAGGCTGGGATCAACACCGTTTCCGCTTCTCGACAAAAGGTGAGTTATTACCTGACTGGGGCCAGGAATGCGCAAATTCACACTAAACATATTCACGCTTTCCCTCGGTCTGGCCGTCATGCCGATGGTCGAGGCAGCACCAACCATCAGCAGACCCTGCGGATGGACAGCGGCAACACTAATGCCGTGCGCGGGCTGGCGAATATTTACCGCCAGCAGTCGCCAGAAAAAGCTGAAGCGTTTATCGCCTCGCTCTCTGCCAGCCAGCGGCGCAGCATTGATGATATCGAACGCAGCCTGCAAAACGACCGTCTGGCACAGCAGGCAGAGGTACTGGAAAACCAGGGCAAATGGGCGCAGGCGGCAGCACTTCAGCGGCAACGACTGGCGCTGGACCCCGGCAGCGTATGGATTACTTACCGACTTTCGCAGGATCTCTGGCAGGCCGGACAACGCAGCCAGGCCGATACGTTAATGCGCAATCTGGCGCAGCAGAAGCCGAACAACCCGGAGCAGGTTTACGCTTACGGGCTGTACCTCTCAGGTCACAACCAGGACAGAGCGGCGCTGGCGCATATCAACAGCCTGCCGCGCGCGCAGTGGAACAGCAATATTCAGGAGCTGGTTAATCGACTGCAAAGCGATCAGGTGCTGGAAACCGCTAATCGCCTGCGAGAAAGCGGCAAAGAGGCTGAAGCGGAAGCGATGCTGCGTCAGCAACCACCTTCCACGCGTATTGACCTCACGCTGGCTGACTGGGCGTAACAACGACGTGATTACACCGCCGCCCGCACTGCATATCAGAATGTCCTGACGCGGGAGCCAACTAACGCCGATGCCATTCTTGGTCTGACGGAAGTGGATATTGCTGCCGGTGACAAAGCGGCGGCACGTAGCCAGCTGGCGAAACTGCCTGCCACCGATAACACCTCGCTGAACACTCAGCGGCGCGTGGCGCTGGCACAGGCGCAGCTTGGAGATACCGCAGCGGCGCAGCAGACGTTTAATAAGTTGATCCCGCAGGCAAAATCTCAGCCACCGTCGATGGAAAGCGCGATGGTGCTGCGCGACGGTGCGAAGTTTGAAGCGCAGGCGGGCGATCCAAAGCAGGCGCTGGAAACCTACAAAGACGCCATGGTCGCATCCGGTGTGACTACGACGCGTCCGCAGGATAACGACACCTTTACCCGACTGACCCGTAACGACGAGAAAGATGACTGGCTGAAACGCGGCGTGCGCAGCGATGCGGCGGACCTCTATCGCCAGCAGGATCTTAACGTCACCCTTGAGCACGATTACTGGGGTTCGAGCGGCACCGGTGGTTACTCCGATCTGAAAGCGCACACTACCATGTTGCAGGTGGATGCGCCGTATTCTGACGGGCGGATGTTCTTTCGCAGTGATTTCGTCAATATGAACGTCGGCAGTTTCTCCACTAATGCCGATGGCAAATGGGATGACAACTGGGGCACCTGTACATTACAGGACTGTAGCGGCAACCGCAGCCAGTCGGATTCCGGTGCCAGCGTGGCGGTCGGCTGGCGAAATGACGTTTGGAGCTGGGATATCGGTACCACGCCGATGGGCTTCAACGTGGTGGATGTGGTCGGCGGCATCAGTTACAGCGATGATATCGGGCCGCTGGGTTACACCGTTAACGCCCACCGTCGGCCCATCTCCAGTTCTTTGCTGGCCTTTGGTGGGCAAAAAGACTCCCCGAGCAATACCGGGAAAAAATGGGGTGGCGTACGTGCCGACGGTGTGGGGCTAAGTCTGAGCTACGATAAAGGTGAAGTAAACGGCGTCTGGGCATCGCTTAGTGGCGACCAGTTAACCGGTAAAAATGTCGAAGATAACTGGCGCGTGCGCTGGATGACGGGCTATTACTATAAGGTCATTAACCAGAACAATCGCCGCGTCACAATCGGCCTGAACAACATGATCTGGCATTACGACAAAGATCTGAGTGGCTACTCACTCGGTCAGGGCGGTTACTACAGTCCGCAGGAATACCTGTCGTTTGCCATACCGGTGATGTGGCGGGAGCGCACGGAAAACTGGTCGTGGGAGCTGGGGGCGTCTGGCTCGTGGTCGCATTCACGCACCAAAACCATGCCGCGTTATCCGCTGATGAATCTGATCCCGACCGACTGGCAGGAAGAAGCTGCGCGGCAATCCAACGATGGCGGCAGCAGTCAGGGCTTCGGCTACACGGCGCGGGCATTACTTGAACGACGTGTTACTTCCAACTGGTTTGTTGGCACGGCAATTGATATCCAGCAGGCGAAAGATTACGCACCCAGCCATTTCCTGCTCTACGTACGTTATTCCGCCGCCGGATGGCAGGGTGACATGGATTTACCGCCGCAGCCGCTGATACCTTACGCCGACTGGTAAGTTTTCAGATAGCGCCTCTCTTAATGCCGCTGCGATCGGGTATACTCGGGCGGCAATCTGGGATTTCCGGGGGGAGACAATTTGCGCGTAAGTCGCTCGTTAACAATCAAGCAGATGGCAATGGTGGCAGCCGTTGTCCTGGTGTTCGTTTTTATTTTTTGCACCGTTTTGCTGTTCCATCTGGTCCAGCAGAATCGCTATAACACGGCTACGCAACTGGAAAGCATTGCTCGCTCTGTCCGCGAACCCTTATCTTCAGCTATTTTGAAAGGCGATATTCCCGAAGCGGAAGCTATTCTTGCCAGCATTAAACCGGCAGGCGTGGTCAGCCGTGCCGATGTAGTGCTGCCTAACCAGTTCCAGGCGCTGCGTAAAAGTTTTATTCCAGAGCGTCCGGTGCCGGTAATGGTTACTCGCCTGTTTGAGCTACCGGTTCAAATCTCGCTGGGCGTCTACTCGCTCGAACGTCCGGCAAATCCGCAGCCAATAGCCTATCTGGTGCTACAGGCGGATTCCTTCCGTATGTATAAGTTCGTGATGAGCACTCTCTCAACGTTAGTGACCATTTACTTACTTTTGTCGCTTATCCTGACCGTCGCCATCAGCTGGTGCATTAACCGCCTGATTTTGCATCCGTTACGCAATATTGCTCGCGAACTTAACGCCATCCCAGCCCAGGAGCTTGTTGGTCACCAACTGGCATTACCGCGTCTGCATCAGGACGATGAAATCGGTATGTTGGTGCGCAGTTACAACCTCAACCAGCAATTGCTGCAGCGCCATTATGAAGAACAGAACGAAAATGCGATGCGCTTCCCGGTGTCGGATTTGCCGAACAAAGCCTTGCTGATGGAGATGCTGGAGCAGGTTGTCGCGCGTAAACAAACCACCGCGCTGATGATCATCACCTGTGAAACCCTGCGTGATACTGCGGGCGTGCTGAAAGAGGCGCAACGAGAAATTCTGCTGCTGACGCTGGTGGAAAAACTCAAATCGGTACTGTCGCCACGTATGATCCTCGCGCAGATTAGCGGTTATGACTTTGCTGTCATTGCCAACGGTGTACAGGAACCGTGGCACGCAATCACTTTGGGTCAGCAAGTACTCACTATCATGAGCGAGCGCCTGCCGATTGAACGTATTCAACTCCGTCCGCACTGTAGCATTGGCGTGGCGATGTTCTACGGCGATCTCACCGCCGAACAGCTTTACAGTCGCGCTATTTCTGCGGCATTTACCGCTCGCCATAAAGGCAAGAATCAGATTCAGTTCTTTGATCCGCAGCAGATGGAAGCAGCCCAGAAGCGGTTGACGGAAGAGAGCGATATCCTTAATGCACTGGAAAATCATCAGTTTGCAATTTGGTTACAGCCACAGGTCGAGATGACCAGCGGTAAACTGGTCAGTGCGGAAGTGTTACTGCGTATCCAGCAACCGGATGGCAGTTGGGACCTGCCGGATGGCTTAATCGATCGCATTGAGTGCTGTGGGCTGATGGTTACCGTCGGTCACTGGGTGCTGGAAGAGTCCTGTCGATTGCTTGCAGCCTGGCAAGAGCGCGGCATTATGCTGCCCTTGTCGGTAAACCTCTCTGCGCTGCAACTGATGCACCCGAATATGGTGGCGGATATGCTGGAACTGTTAACCCGCTATCGCATTCAGCCGGGAACACTGATTCTGGAAGTGACAGAAAGCCGACGTATTGACGACCCTCATGCTGCGGTGGCAATCCTCCGTCCGCTGCGCAATGCCGGAGTTCGGGTGGCGCTGGATGATTTCGGCATGGGCTACGCAGGGCTGCGTCAGCTGCAGCATATGAAATCGTTGCCAATCGACGTACTGAAAATCGACAAAATGTTTGTTGAAGGCTTGCCGGAAGATAGCAGCATGATTGCTGCAATTATCATGCTGGCGCAGAGCCTGAACTTACAAATGATTGCCGAAGGCGTGGAGACTGAAGCACAACGAGACTGGCTGGCAAAAGCGGGCGTTGGTATTGCCCAGGGCTTCCTTTTTGCTCGCCCACTCCCTATTGAAATCTTCGAAGAGAGTTACCTGGAAGAAAAGTAGCTACCCCAAACTGATTACAAAACTTTAAAAAGTGCTGGTTTGTGCGAGCCAGCTCAAACTTTTTAACCTTTTTGTTTCAATTATGATCCAGGTACATTTCTGTGATGTTGTCTGGGTGTTATTTTAAGGCCGCAGGTACCCCCATAACCTTACAAGACCTGTGGTTTTACTAAAGGACACCCTATGAAAACCTCTCTGTTTAAAAGCCTTTACTTTCAGGTCCTGACAGCGATAGCCATTGGTATTCTCCTTGGCCATTTCTATCCTGAAATAGGCGAGCAAATGAAACCGCTTGGCGACGGCTTCGTTAAGCTCATTAAGATGATCATCGCTCCTGTCATCTTTTGTACCGTCGTAACGGGCATTGCGGGCATGGAAAGCATGAAGGCGGTCGGTCGTACCGGCGCAGTCGCACTGCTTTACTTTGAAATTGTCAGTACCATCGCGCTGATTATTGGTCTTATCATCGTTAACGTCGTGCAGCCTGGTGCCGGAATGAACGTCGATCCGGCAACGCTTGATGCGAAAGCGGTAGCGGTTTACGCCGATCAGGCGAAAGACCAGGGCATTGTCGCCTTCATTATGGATGTCATCCCGGCGAGCGTCATTGGCGCATTTTCCAGCGGTAACATTCTGCAGGTGCTGCTGTTTGCCGTACTGTTTGGTTTTGCGCTCCACCGTCTGGGCAGCAAAGGCCAACTGATTTTTAACGTGATCGAAAGTTTCTCGCAGGTCATCTTCGGCATCATCAATATGATCATGCGTCTGGCACCTATTGGTGCGTTCGGGGCAATGGCGTTTACCATCGGTAAATACGGCGTCGGCACACTGGTGCAACTGGGGCAGCTGATTATCTGTTTCTACATTACCTGTATCCTGTTTGTGGTGCTGGTATTGGGTTCAATCGCTAAAGCGACTGGTTTCAGTATCTTCAAATTTATCCGCTACATCCGTGAAGAACTGCTGATTGTACTGGGGACTTCATCTTCCGAGTCGGCGCTGCCGCGTATGCTCGACAAGATGGAGAAACTCGGCTGCCGTAAATCGGTGGTGGGGCTGGTCATCCCGACAGGCTACTCGTTTAACCTTGATGGCACATCGATATACCTGACAATGGCGGCGGTGTTTATCGCCCAGGCCACTAACAGTCAGATGGATATCGTCCACCAAATCACGCTGTTAATCGTGTTGCTGCTTTCTTCTAAAGGGGCGGCAGGGGTAACGGGTAGTGGCTTTATCGTGCTGGCGGCGACGCTTTCTGCGGTGGGCCATTTGCCGGTAGCGGGTCTGGCGCTGATCCTCGGTATCGACCGCTTTATGTCAGAAGCTCGTGCGCTAACTAACCTGGTCGGTAACGGCGTAGCGACCATTGTCGTTGCTAAGTGGGTGAAAGAACTGGACCACAAAAAACTGGACGATGTGCTGAATAATCGTGCGCCGGATGGCAAAACGCACGAATTATCCTCTTAATCTCACCACTTATGCCCGCACTCCCTTCCCCGAGTGCGGGTGTTTGCGCATAATTGACCCCTGTGCCTGAACTTACCACCTGGGTGAGTTCAGGTTTATTTCACTTCTTCCGTGACATTTTCATGTTCTTGCGGTCTAACACGAAGTGTTTTTAACGTCATTTAGACTGACCGACAACGGGCAGTTTTTTTATTACCAGGATAGTTGATCAGGGGTTCACATGCAGGGCATAAAAATTCGACTTTTAGCGGGCGGTTTGCTGATGATGGCCACTGCTGGCTATGTGCAGGCAGATGCGCTCCAGCCTGATCCAGCATGGCAACAGGGGACGCTTTCCAACGGTTTACAGTGGCAAGTGCTGACCACCCCCCAGCGTCCCAGCGATCGTGTTGAAATTCGCCTGCTGGTTAATACCGGTTCGCTCGCCGAAAGTACACAACAGAGCGGTTACAGTCACGCCATCCCTCGTATTGCGCTAACGCAAAGCGGTGGCCTTGACGCAGCACAGGCGCGTTCATTGTGGCAGCAGGGGATCGACCCTAAACGCCCGATGCCGCCGGTAATTGTCTCTTATGACACCACGCTGTTTAATCTGAGTTTGCCCAATAACCGTAACGATTTGCTGAAAGAAGCGCTCTCTTATCTGGCAAATGCCACTGGCAAATTGACCATCACACCAGAAACCATCAACCACGCGCTGCAAAGTCAGGACATGGTGGCAACCTGGCCTGCCGATACTAAAGAGGGCTGGTGGCGCTATCGTCTGAAAGGGTCAACCTTGTTAGGTCACGATCCTGCCGATCCGCTGAAACAACCCGTTGAAGCGGAAAAAATTAAAGATTTCTATCAGAAATGGTACACCCCGGATGCAATGACGCTACTGGTGGTGGGAAACGTGGATGCGCGCTCGGTTGTCGACCAAATCAACAAAACGTTTGGCGAACTGAAAGGCAAACGTGAAACGCCAGCTCCGGTGCCGACGCTTTCTCCGCTGCGTGCGGAAGCGGTGAGTATTATGACTGACGCGGTGCGTCAGGACCGGTTATCTATCATGTGGGATACGCCGTGGCAGCCGATTCGTGAATCAGCCGCACTGCTGCGCTACTGGCGTGCGGACCTGGCCCGCGAGGCGCTGTTCTGGCATGTTCAGCAAGCGTTAAGCGCCAGTGACAGCAAAGACATCGGTCTTGGATTTGACTGCCGTGTGCTGTATCTGCGTGCGCAGTGTGCCATCAACATCGAATCACCAAACGACAAGCTGAACAGCAACCTTAATCTGGTGGCGCGTGAACTGGCGAAGGTTCGCGATAAAGGTCTGCCGGAAGAAGAGTTCAATGCGTTAGTGGCGCAAAAGAAACTGGAGCTGCAGAAACTGTTTGCCGCCTATGCACGGGCTGATACCGATATTCTGATGGGCCAGCGGATGCGTTCGTTGCAAAATCAGGTCGTCGATATCGCGCCGGAGCAGTATCAGAAACTGCGGCAGGATTTCCTTAACAGCCTGACTGTGGAGATGTTAAATCAGGATCTGCGTCAGCAGTTGTCGAATGATATGGCGTTAATACTGCTGCAGCCGAAAGGCGAGCCGGAATTTAACATGAAAGCGTTGCAGGCGGCCTGGGATCAAATCATGGCCCCATCTACCGCCGCTGCGACCACCTCTGTCGCCACGGATGACGTACATCCTGAAGTGACGGATATTCCACCTGCACAGTAATGCCTGATGGTGATGAGTTAGCACAACCATCAGGTATTTATGGATGAGCTGGATAGAGGGGTAACACTTTATCCAGCCTTTTGCATATGCTGCGTTTACGCTGGCATCGCCTCACGCGGGATAATCGCGCCGCGATACTGAATAACGGTACTTGCGGTCAGGTGCCCGCGTTTCGCCGCGTTTTCCGCACTGCCGCCCGTCAAACGTACCGCCAGATAACCGGCGCTGAAAGAGTCGCCAGCTGCGGTGGTATCGATCACTTTTTCTTTCGGCAGTTTCACCGCCGGAACATCAACTAACGCTTCACCAGCAATGGACACCAGGCAAGAATCCGCCCCGCGTTTCACCACCACTTCTTTCACGCCCGCGTTATGGGTGCGCGCAATGACGTCTTCCACCGGCTGTTGACCCCACAGCGCGTCTTCGTCGTCCAGCGTCAGGAAGGCGATATCCGTGCATTCCAGCATTTGCTGGTACACCTGCTGTGTCTCTTCTTTGCTGGCCCACAGGCGCGGACGATAGTTATTGTCGAAAATCACTTTTCCGCCTTTGGCGCGGCATTCGCGCAGCAGGGAAAGCAGCTTTTCGCGGCTGGTCGGGCTTAAGATCGCCAGGCTAATCCCGCTCAGGTAGAGATAATCGAAATTCGCCAGCTCTTCGCAAATCGCCGCAGACTGCTCGCTCGCCAGCCAGAATTTGGCGGCGGCTTCGTTACGCCAGTAGTAGAACGTACGTTCGCCGGTGCTGTCGGTTTCAATGTAGTAAAGGCCCGGAAGACGGTTTTCCATCCGTTGGGTCAGGGAAGTATCAACGTTCTCGCCGTGCCAGGCGTCCAGCATCTGCTGGCTAAAACTGTCCGTTCCCAGCGCCGTTACGTAATGAACGGTTAATGCCGCAGGATCGACCTGACGGGCGATATAGACGGAAGTGTTCAGGGTATCGCCGCCGAAACCGCGCTTAACGTCCGCGTCTTTCTCGGAAAGCTCAATCATGCATTCGCCAATCACGGCAATCTTTTTGGACATAGTCGTGAACCTGATCTGTAAAAAATTAGCGTTAGTTTGCGCTGTGGTGGTTTGCTGGTCAACCATATTAAAACAGTGTTCCATTATTTTTTTGAGCCAGAACGTATTCCTGAAAGATTCCGTTGTGGAGTGAGGAAATTTACCCCGGCCAGGCGGTAAAGTTCTGCCCTTACGCGCCGATAATCTTTGTCGAGTCCGGGCAGCATCACTTTTAAACACAGGACATCTTTGATGATAAGGCAGGTTATCCAGCGAATAAGCAACCCTGAAGCAAGCATCGAGAGCTTGCAGGAACGGCGTTTTTGGTTGCAGTGTGAGCGTGCTTACACCTGGCAGCCGATCTATCAAACATGCGGGCGGTTAATGGCCGTGGAGCTATTAACGGTGGTCACGCATCCCTTGAACCCTTCGCAACGCCTGCCGCCGGATCGCTATTTTACTGAAATCACCGTCAGCCATCGGATGGAGGTTGTGAAAGAGCAGATTGATTTGCTGGCGCAAAAAGCCGACTTCTTTGTAGAGCACGGCCTGCTGGCATCGGTCAATATTGATGGCCCTACGCTCATCGCCCTGCGTCAGCAACCAAAAATCCTGCGCCAGATTGAGCGTCTTCCCTGGCTGCGTTTCGAACTGGTGGAGCATATCCGTCTGCCGAAAGATTCAACCTTTGCCTCGATGTGTGAATTTGGCCCGCTGTGGCTGGATGATTTTGGTACCGGGATGGCAAATTTCTCTGCACTAAGTGAAGTGCGTTATGACTACATCAAAATCGCGCGAGAACTGTTTGTGATGCTGCGTCAGTCGCCGGAAGGCCGCACACTCTTTTCTCAGCTTTTACATCTAATGAATCGCTATTGTCGCGGGGTGATTGTCGAGGGCGTAGAAACACCGGAAGAGTGGCGTGATGTTCAGAACTCGCCCGCATTCGCCGCACAAGGCTGGTTTCTTTCACGCCCGGCACCGATGGAAACGCTGAATACGGCGGTTCTGGCGCTATAAGCTGCCTCATTTTCCGCCGGGCTGGACTATCTTTAGGACTGGCACAGGAAGAATATGAGGAAGCGAACGATGAGCAAGGCAGGCAAAATAACCGCTGCGATTTCAGGGGTTTTCTTGTTGTTGATTGTCGTGGCGATCATTTTGATTGCAACTTTTGACTGGAATCGACTCAAACCGACCATCAACCAGAAAGTCTCTGCGGAGTTGAATCGTCCGTTCGCTATCCGTGGCGATCTGGGCGTGGTGTGGGAGCGGCAAAAACAAGAAACTGGCTGGCGCAGCTGGGTGCCGTGGCCTCATGTACATGCAGAAGACATCATTCTTGGTAATCCACCGGATATTCCCGAAGTCACGATGGTGCATTTGCCGCGAGTAGAGGCAACGCTGGCACCGCTGGCGCTGCTGACCAAAACGGTCTGGCTGCCGTGGATCAAGCTCGAAAAGCCCGACGCGCGCCTGATTCGCCTCTCTGAAAAGAACAATAACTGGACGTTTAATCTTGCCAACGATGACAACAAAGACGCGAATGCAAAGCCGTCGGCATGGTCGTTTCGGCTGGATAATATTCTTTTCGATCAAGGGCGGATCGCCATTGATGACAAAGTAAGCAAAGCGGATCTGGAAATTTTTGTTGATCCGTTAGGCAAGCCGCTGCCATTCAGCGAAGTTACTGGATCGAAAGGTAAAGCGGATAAAGAAAAGGTGGGCGATTACATTTTTGGCCTGAAGGCGCAGGGACGTTATAACGGTGAACCGCTCACGGGTACGGGAAAAATAGGCGGTATGCTGGCGCTGCGTGGCGAAGGGACGCCGTTTCCGGTACAGGCTGATTTCCGTTCAGGTAATACCCGTGTTGCTTTTGATGGCGTCGTGAATGACCCAATGAAGATGGGCGGTGTCGATTTACGGCTTAAATTTTCTGGCGATTCACTGGGTGATCTCTATGAACTGACGGGCGTTCTGCTGCCCGATACCCCGCCGTTTGAAACGGATGGTCGGCTGGTAGCGAAAATCGACACTGAAAAATCGTCGGTCTTTGATTATCGCGGTTTTAATGGGCGAATTGGCGATAGCGATATCCACGGTTCTCTGGTCTACACCACCGGAAAGCCACGACCAAAACTGGAAGGTGATGTCGAGTCGCGGCAATTGCGGCTGGCGGACCTGGGACCGTTGATTGGCGTTGATTCCGGGAAAGGGGCAGAAAAGTCGAAACGGTCTGAACAGAAGAAGGGCGAAAAAAGCGTTCAGCCTGCGGGCAAAGTGCTGCCTTATGACCGCTTCGAAACCGATAAATGGGACGTTATGGATGCCGATGTTCGCTTCAAAGGGCGGCGCATTGAGCATGGCAGTAGCCTGCCGATTAGCGATCTTTCTACTCATATCATCCTCAAAAATGCTGACCTGCGCCTGCAACCGCTGAAATTTGGCATGGCGGGCGGCAGCATTGCGGCGAATATTCATCTGGAAGGCGATAAAAAGCCGATGCAGGGGCGGGCAGATATTCAGGCTCGTCGACTGAAACTGAAAGAACTGATGCCCGATGTGGAACTGATGCAGAAGACGCTGGGGGAAATGAACGGTGACGCGGAACTACGCGGTAGCGGTAACTCGGTGGCGGCGCTTTTAGGCAACAGTAACGGCAACCTGAAACTGTTGATGAATGACGGGCTGGTGAGCCGCAACCTGATGGAGATTGTTGGGCTGAATGTCGGCAACTACATTGTCGGTGCGATATTTGGTGACGATGAGGTGCGGGTGAACTGCGCGGCGGCGAATCTGCATATTGCCAACGGCGTGGCGCGCCCGCAGATTTTTGCTTTCGATACTGAGAACGCGTTGATTAATGTTACCGGCACGGCAAGTTTTGCTTCGGAACAGCTGGATTTGACTATTGATCCGGAGAGTAAAGGGATTCGGATTATCACACTGCGTTCGCCGCTGTATGTGCGTGGGACGTTTAAAAATCCGCAGGCTGGGGTGAAAGCCGGACCGCTGATTGCCCGTGGTGCTGTTGCTGCGGCACTGGCAACGCTGGTAACACCGGCGGCGGCGTTACTGGCACTGATCTCACCTTCCGAAGGGGAGGCTAATCAGTGTCGGACGATATTGTCGCAGATGAAGAAGTGATGATAATTGCCGGATGTCTGACATCCGGCAATTAAACAGATTTAGATTTTTGGCAAAGTGTGCTTTGTTCATGCCGGATGCGGCGTGAACGCCTTATCCGGCCTACAAATCCTTGTGAATTCAATATATTGTATGGAAATTCAGTCCTGATAAGCGTAGCGCATCAGGCTTTTCACACTTATTACAACGACTGATGTCGCGTCTCATGGGTCAGCAGCAGGGCGATTAACGTCAAGCCAGCCATCGCCGCCAGATATAACCCCACCGCACCTAACCCGTAGTTAGCCTGCAACCAAGCTGCGATATACGGCGCAACGGAAGCCCCGAGAATCGACGATACGTTGTAAGAGAACGATGCTCCGGTGTAACGCACTTCTGTCGGAAACAGCTCTGGTAACAGCGCACCCATCGGCCCGAAGGTCAGCCCCATCAGACTTAACCCCAGCAGCAGGAAGGCAAAAACCAGAATCGGGTTGCCAGAACCGAGCAGCGGGTTAAAGGCGAACAGCGCGAACAGGATGATCAGCGTGGTGATGATCACCATGCTTTTACGGCGACCAAAGGCATCAGCCAGTAATCCGGCGACTGGCACCATCACGCCAAAACCAATAACTGCCATCATCAGCATCCACAACACTTCGTTACGCGGCAGGCCAAGCCCAACTGGCGCGGCGGCGGTACTGAAGGTCATAGAGTAGACCGTCATGATGTAAAACAGCGTATAGGTTGCCAGCATAATGAACGTACCCAGTACGGTTACGCGAACATGTTTGGTCAGCAGCGTACCCAGCGGGATCTTCACCTGTTTTTTCGCTTTAGCGACTTTCTCAAACACCGGCGACTCATGCAGCGACACGCGAACATACAGGCCGATAATGACCAGCACCGCCGAGAAGATAAATGGCACACGCCAGCCCCAGCTCATAAACTGCTCATCGGTCAGTAGCCAGGAAAGCAGCAAGAAAGTGCCGTTGGCAAAGAAGAAGCCAATCGGTGCGCCTAGCTGTGGGAAGGAGCCATACAGTGCACGTTTGCGCGGTGGGGCGTTTTCAGTCGCCAGCAGCGCCGCGCCGCCCCATTCACCGCCTAAGCCCAGACCCTGACCAAATCGAGCCAGCGCCAGCAGCAGTGGGGCGAAAATACCAATCGTGGCATAGCCCGGCAGCAGACCAATCACCACGGTCGAAATCCCCATCGTTAGCAACGAGGCGACCAGCGTCGCTTTACGCCCAACGCGATCGCCAAAATGACCAAAAACGGCAGAGCCAATGGGGCGCGCGACGAAGGCGATGGCGAAGGTGGCGAGCGACTGTAGCGTTGCTGCCGTTGGATCGCCCTGCGGGAAGAAGATATGCGGAAACACAATAACGGCCGCAGTGGCGTAAATGTAAAAGTCGAAGAACTCAATGGCCGTGCCAATGAGAGAGGCGACAAGGACTTTATTACGCGAGTTGATCGGCGTGTATTCTTGTTCGTGGTCGAGTGTTGTGGCTGTTGCTTGCATAATCTTTTCTTATTTTTTGGCTAACGAATAGCCATATTACGCACAGCAAAAGTGATATTTCAATGTGTAACAAATCGCGGAAATGGTCAAAAACCAGGCAAAAAGGGGATAATGTTTAGGCCAGTGATTTTTCTTCTATGAAATGCTTCACATAATTTTATAAATAGTGGATAAAACTGGTTTCAGGTTAAATAAAAGTTACCAACTGGATTTATATGCTGGGGTTATGAGTTGGAGTGAAATTGTTTGCTCCCAAATAGATGGCTGAAGAGGCTCTGGGGAAGAGTTTCAAGAGGTTATGTGCGCATTATAGCCGGATGCGATGCTGGCGCATCTTATCCGGCCTACGGGGAGCCAGGCCGAATAAAATCGTATGCCGGATAAGGCGTTTACGCCGCATCCGGCCTATTTTAAGGCTGCGTTTTCCCTGGCATTCGCGGGTCGTCTTTATATTCGGCGGTGGCAATCCACGCCGCGCAAAACAGCGTCAAACGGGCGAAGAAGTAGAAAAATGCCATCAGCCCCAGCACGGAACCAAATGCTGCGCCAGAGGGGGATTTCATCAGCGATGGCAGGGTGTAGGTCATCACGATTTTAATCACTTCAAAACCAATAGCAGCCAGAAATGTTCCGCGAATCAGGGCTTTTTTGCGCGGACGGTGGCGCGGCAACCGCCAGAAGATCCAGAAGAAAAGCAGATAGTTGGCGAAGATGGAAATCGCCAGGCCAATCAATCGCCACGTCGGTTTCAGCCACTCAATGCTGTTCAGGTGCAGGGCGCTAATAATCATTTGCTGCGCCGAACCGGCAACCGAGGTGATCGAAAGCGTCACAATCAGCGCAATCAACAAACCAATCAGTGAAATAAAATCACGCAGATATTTTACCCAGAACTTCTCCTGATCTTGCGGCGAGCGTTCCCAGACATCGCGCGACTGGGCACGAATCGCTTCACGCAGGTTACCCATCCAGTTGATGCCGGAATAAAGTGCCACCGCCAGGCCGACAAGCCCTACAGTCGTACGCTGCTGAACGGCGGTGTTGATGGTGTTTTTCAACGTGGCGGCTAGTGTCGGATCGCTGATGTTTTGCAGAATTTTGTCGAAGATATCCTGTAGCAACATCGGATGGGAGGCCAGCACAAAGCCCCCTGCGGCAAACGACACCATCAAAATCGGGATCATCGACAAAAATGAGAAATAGGTGATAGCCGCACCAAACTGGTTACCCAGCCGATCGTTAAAGCGTTCTGTCGCGCGAATAAGGTGCGCAATAACCGGTTGGCGTTGGACTTTTTCGGCAGTGGTGGTGACGGTTTCCAGCGCCTGGCTAACTTTGCCGCCTTTCTCGCTATTATCCAACTGCTTAATCGGCTCGTGCTCCAGATCCTGGGTGGGACGTTTGATCTCGTTTTCCTGCGTCATCCGCTCTTTTGTCCTTCTGTCGTGGTCATTCTTAAAAAGTATAGTCGGTCAGTCCAGGTGCTCTTTCATTACGCCAGCCAGCCACTGCATAAACAGGTTTACACGCCGGGAAAGCTCCCGACGCTGCGGGTAAACCAGCGAAAGGGAGAGCGGCTCGGCACGGTAGCCTGGCAACACTTCAATAAGCCGCCCGGCACGCAGGGCTTCGCGCACGGCAATGCGCGGGATCTGAATAATCCCCAGACCGGCAAGACCGGCGGCGAGATAGTTTTCGCTACTGTTTACCGTCAACATGCCGCCAGACTTAAACCACTGGACGCCATTAACGCTGGCAACCTCAAAACCTAACGGATGTACACCCAGGTGCGGTGTATAACGCACTATTGCGTGTGAAGTCAGATCATCGGGGCTTTGCGGATAACCAAAGCGCGTCAGATAGTGCGGACTGGCACAGTTGACCATGGTTAGTTTGCCGAGGGGACGGGCGATAACGCCATCTTCCGGTAACGCGCCAGTGCGTATCACGCAATCAAAACCATCATGAAGAATATCTACCGGACGGTTATGGCTACTCAGTTCCAGCTCAATTCCCGGATGCTGATAGAGAAATTCCGACAGACGCGGCAGTAACAGGTTTTTCGCGATTCCTGACGGGATGTCGATGCGTAATTTACCGCTGATACTGGTGGCATCCTGTTGAAACAGACCGTCCAGTTCGCTGAGATTACTCAACACATCTTTTGCCCGTTGATAATAGGTCATGCCTTCTGGCGTGAGTTTGACCCGTCGCGTAGTGCGCTGGAGAAGCTGGGTGCCAAGTTGATGTTCCAGTGCCTGTATCTGGCGCGAAACACTTCCCTTTGGCAAAGCAAAGAAATCCGCCGCGCGGGAAAAACTTTCCAGCTCCGCGACTTTGATGAACAACTGCATTGCGTGAATTTTATCCATTTCTTTGACCGATTGTTGTTCACAGCGAAACAGTAACGCGCATATCGCATTGTTTATTGTTTTTTCTAACATCTAATGCCGGGTTTCACAATGTTGTCATGACGAATGTGGCGATTTCTCAGCAGGAAAAGGGCGGAATAGCTTTATGAGAAAGGTGAATCCCCTTAAACAGAGCGTATTTTTCAGTGATTCCCTTTAAAGTGAATAGAGGACGTATTGGCTATTTGTGCTTATTTTTGTCTCATTGCCATTTGTTATTTTGGCTTGTAGTCGCGGAATTTCATTTTTAATTGCATGCGTACTAACCACCAATATAAGGAAATCCTCAAAATTGTTTTAAATAGTGCCCTCGACATGTAATTTCAGGCGTTTAGCTGTAACTATTTATATCGGTAACTATTTTCTACGCGTCATCTCTGTAGAATGGCCACCGCCAAATGGCGAATTCTTATTTTTTCTCGCGGGTAATACCCTTCCACTACTTAAGTCTTTTTAACGTATTCAGGTGGAGATTCAGTTATGCAAATAGTCATGTTTGACAGGCAGTCAATATTTATTCATGGAATGAAAATCAGTTTACAGCAGCGTATTCCAGGAGTGAGTATTCAGGGGGTCAGTCAGGCAGACGAGTTATGGCAAAAGCTGGAAAGTTACCCTGAAGCCTTAGTTATGCTCGATGGCGATCAGGATGGTGAGTTTTGCTACTGGTTGCTGCAAAAAACCGTGGTGCAGTTTCCTGAGGTTAAGGTGTTAATCACGGCGACGGATTGCAATAAACGGTGGTTACAGGAAGTTATCCATTTTAATGTGCTGGCCATTGTGCCTCGCGATTCAACCGTCGAGACATTTGCGTTGGCGGTAAATAGTGCGGCGATGGGGATGATGTTTCTGCCTGGAGACTGGCGGACGACGCCGGAAAAGGACATTAAAGATCTCAAATCGTTAAGCGCCCGCCAGCGGGAGATTTTAACCATGTTAGCAGCGGGCGAATCAAATAAGGAGATCGGCAGAGCGCTGAATATCAGTACCGGAACGGTAAAAGCGCATCTGGAATCCCTGTATCGCCGTCTGGAAGTGAAAAATCGCACCCAGGCGGCAATGATGTTAAATATCTCCTCCTGAAGT
>NZ_JBQZXE010000050.1:0-24810 GCF_053555855.1 Shigella sp. SIG3 | reverse complement strand
ATTCACGAAATGAATAAGTCCTGCAATTTAATATATATCGCAGGACTTATTTTAATTAATTGCTCAAACGCTGCGGATGGGTATAAACCGTTGCCCGACCCGGTTTACAAAAACCTACCAGTGTCAGATTACAGCGCTCAGCCACTTCTACAGCAAGCGTGGTCGCGGCAGACACCGCAAACAAAATCTCTACGCCGCACATCGCCGACTTTTGCACCATTTCATAACTGGCACGACTGGAAACCAGTACCGCACCTTGCTGCCAGCTTTCCCCTTCTTGTGACCGGCGGCCTAACAGTTTGTCCAGCGCCACATGGCGACCCACGTCTTCATGCCCGCCGACCAGTTCGCCAGATGGCAACATCCAGGCAGCGGCGTGAGTACAACCAGTCAGTTGCCCCACTGGCTGAAAATCGTTGAGATGACGTAATGCATCATCCAGTTTGTTGAGATCAAACGTCTGGGTGAACGGTAGCGGCTGCACCGGTTTTCCGATGTCATTAAGTTGCTCCACGCCGCATACGCCACAGCCCGTACGTCCCGCCAGCGCCCGGCGGCGCTCCTTCAACCCCATAAAGCGGCGGCTGGAAAGCTCAATTTGTACTTCAAGACCATTACAGGAAGGAACGACATCCATGCCGAAGATATCGCGCGGACTTTCTATTATCCCCTCGGAAAGCGAAAAACCGAGCGCAAAGTACTCAAGGTCTTTGGGCGACGCCATCATCACCACATGCGAAATGCCGTTGTAGACCAGCGCAACGGGAACTTCTTCCGCGACCTCATCTAACCGTGGGTGTTGTAAATCATCACGCCGCCATAACTCAATTTGACGAACACCTGTGATATTTGTCACATTTTCGATTTCTTTTCGCTGTGTTTTTTTCACTTTCTCTTAACCAGATAAGAACACACACACCAACATTATGGTATTCTGTTACAAACCCTTCCTAGATGGAGGGAAATTGAGCCAATTCTGGACCTTTGCGGCCCCTTCCGCAAAGAAAAATAACTCCCACTCCCTGCACACGCAGCAAGCGAATGTAAATGGGACGTGACAATGTCGAAACAAGGAGCAATCCATGCAGGTCAGCAGAAGGCAGTTCTTTAAGATCTGCGCTGGCGGTATGGCAGGCACCACGGCAGCGGCACTGGGTTTTGCACCCAGCGTAGCACTCGCGGAAACCCGGCAGTATAAACTGCTGCGCACCCGCGAAACCCGTAATACCTGCACCTATTGTTCCGTAGGCTGTGGGCTGTTGATGTTCAGCCTCGGTGACGGAGCAAAAAACGCCAAAGCATCTATCTTCCATATCGAAGGCGATCCGGATCACCCGGTCAACCGCGGTGCACTTTGTCCGAAAGGCGCTGGCCTGGTGGATTTCATCCACTCCGAAAGCCGTCTGAAGTTTCCGGAATACCGTGCGCCAGGTTCTGATAAATGGCAGCAAATCAGTTGGGAAGAGGCGTTTGATCGCATCGCCAAACTGATGAAAGAAGACCGCGATGCTAACTACATTGCGCAAAACGCCGAAGGCGTGACTGTTAACCGCTGGCTCTCCACCGGGATGCTGTGTGCTTCCGCGTCGAGTAACGAAACCGGCTATTTAACGCAAAAATTCTCCCGCGCGCTGGGTATGCTCGCGGTCGACAACCAGGCGCGTGTCTGACACGGACCAACGGTAGCAAGTCTTGCTCCAACATTTGGTCGCGGTGCGATGACCAACCACTGGGTCGACATCAAGAACGCCAACCTCGTCGTGGTGATGGGCGGTAACGCCGCTGAAGCTCACCCGGTCGGGTTCCGCTGGGCGATGGAAGCCAAAATTCACAACGGCGCGAAGCTGATTGTGATCGATCCTCGCTTTACGCGTACGGCGGCGGTAGCTGACTACTATGCCCCTATTCGTTCCGGTACTGACATTGCTTTCCTGTCAGGCGTATTGCTGTACCTGCTGAACAATGAAAAATTCAACCACGAATACACCGAAGCCTATACCAACGCCAGCCTGATCGTGCGTGAGGATTACGGCTTTGAAGATGGCCTGTTCACCGGCTACGACGCGGAAAAACGCAAGTACGATAAATCCTCCTGGACTTATGAACTGGACGAAAACGGCTTCGCCAAACGCGATACCACGCTGCAACATCCGCGCTGCGTGTGGAACTTGCTGAAACAGCACGTTTCCCGCTACACGCCAGATGTGGTTGAAAACATCTGTGGTACGCCAAAAGACGCGTTCCTGAAAGTCTGCGAATACATCGCAGAAACCAGTGCTCACGATAAAACTGCCTCGTTCCTGTATGCCCTCGGCTGGACGCAACACTCCGTTGGTGCGCAAAACATTCGTACGATGGCGATGATCCAGCTGCTGCTCGGCAATATGGGGATGGCCGGCGGCGGCGTTAACGCCCTGCGCGGTCACTCCAATATTCAGGGGCTGACGGACCTGGGGCTACTGTCGCAGAGTCTGCCAGGTTACATGACGCTGCCAAGCGAGAAGCAGACCGATCTGCAAACCTACCTTACCGCCAACACGCCAAAACCGCTGCTGGAAGGCCAGGTAAACTACTGGGGCAACTACCCGAAATTCTTCGTCTCTATGATGAAGGCCTTCTTTGGTGATAAAGCGACGGCGGAAAATAGCTGGGGCTTTGACTGGTTGCCGAAGTGGGATAAAGGCTACGACGTCCTGCAATACTTCGAGATGATGAAAGAGGGCAAGGTCAATGGCTATATCTGCCAGGGCTTTAACCCTGTTGCCTCATTCCCGAACAAAAACAAAGTGATCGGTTGTCTGTCGAAACTGAAGTTCCTCGTCACCATCGACCCACTGAACACTGAAACCTCTAACTTCTGGCAGAACCACGGTGAGCTGAACGAAGTTGACTCGTCGAAGATCCAGACCGAAGTGTTCCGTCTGCCATCGACCTGCTTCGCAGAAGAGAACGGTTCAATCGTTAACTCAGGTCGCTGGTTGCAGTGGCACTGGAAAGGTGCGGACGCCCCGGGGATTACGCTGACTGACGGTGAGATCCTCTCCGGTATCTTCCTGCGCTTGCGCAAGATGTATGCCGAACAGGGTGGCGCGAACCCGGATCAGGTGCTGAACATGACCTGGAACTACGCCATTCCGCATGAGCCGAAGTCGGAAGAAGTAGCGATGGAGAGCAACGGTAAGGCGCTGGCCGATATTACCGATCCGGCAACCGGTGCGGTTATCGTCAAGAAAGGCCAACAACTTAGCTCGTTCGCCCAATTGCGTGATGACGGTACAACCTCCTGTGGCTGCTGGATTTTCGCCGGTAGCTGGACGCCGGAAGGCAACCAGATGGCGCGTCGTGATAACGCCGATCCGTCTGGCCTCGGTAACACGCTGGGCTGGGCATGGGCATGGCCGCTTAACCGCCGCATTCTGTATAACCGCGCCTCCGCAGATCCGCAGGGTAACCCGTGGGATCCGAAGCGTCAGTTGCTGAAATGGGACGGCACTAAGTGGACCGGCTGGGATATTCCGGACTACAGCGCAGCGCCTCCGGGTAGCGGCGTCGGGCCGTTTATCATGCAGCAGGAAGGCATGGGGCGTCTGTTTGCCCTCGATAAGATGGCGGAAGGTCCGTTCCCGGAACACTACGAGCCGTTTGAAACGCCGCTGGGAACTAACCCGCTGCATCCAAACGTTATCTCGAACCCGGCTGCACGTATCTTTAAAGACGACGCCGAAGCATTGGGTAAAGCCGATAAGTTCCCGTATGTCGGAACCACCTATCGTCTGACCGAGCACTTCCACTACTGGACCAAACACGCGCTGTTGAACGCGATTTTGCAGCCAGAGCAGTTTGTGGAAATCGGGGAGTCGCTGGCGAATAAACTTGGCATTGCCCAGGGCGATACCGTGAAAGTCTCCTCCAACCGTGGCTATATCAAAGCCAAAGCGGTGGTGACCAAACGTATTCGCACGCTGAAAGCGAACGGCAAAGATATCGATACCATCGGTATTCCGATTCACTGGGGCTATGAAGGCGTAGCTAAAAAAGGCTTTATTGCCAATACTTTAACGCCATTCGTTGGTGATGCGAACACGCAGACGCCGGAGTTTAAGTCCTTCCTTGTGAATGTGGAAAAGGTGTAACGGAGACGACATATGGCTTATCAATCTCAAGATATCATTCGTCGTTCCGCGACTAACGGTCTGACCCCCGCGCCTCAGGCGCGGGACTTCCAGGAAGAAGTGGCGAAACTCATCGACGTTACCACCTGTATCGGCTGTAAAGCCTGTCAGGTGGCGTGTTCAGAGTGGAACGACATTCGCGATACCGTCGGCAATAACATTGGGGTGTACGACAACCCCAATGATTTAAGCGCCAAATCGTGGACGGTAATGCGCTTCTCGGAAGTGGAGCAGAACGACAAACTGGAATGGCTGATCCGCAAAGACGGCTGTATGCACTGTTCCGATCCAGGCTGCCTGAAAGCGTGCCCGGCGGAAGGTGCAATTATTCAGTATGCCAACGGTATCGTCGACTTCCAGTCCGAGCAGTGCATTGGCTGCGGTTATTGCATTGCGGGCTGTCCGTTCGACATTCCGCGCCTCAACCCGGAAGACAACCGCGTCTACAAATGTACGCTGTGCGTTGACCGCGTGGTGGTTGGGCAAGAACCAGCCTGCGTGAAGACCTGCCCAACGGGCGCGATTCACTTCGGTACGAAAGAGTCGATGAAAACGCTGGCGAGCGAGCGCGTTGCTGAGCTGAAAACCCGCGGTTACGACAATGCGGGTCTGTACGATCCGGCAGGCGTCGGTGGTACACACGTCATGTACGTGCTGCACCATGCTGACAAGCCAAATCTGTATCATGGCTTGCCGGAGAACCCGGAAATCAGCGAAACCGTGAAATTCTGGAAAGGCATCTGGAAACCGCTCGCGGCTGTTGGCTTTGCGGCTACCTTTGCGGCCAGTATCTTCCACTACGTGGGTGTCGGTCCGAACCGTGCGGATGAGGAAGAGAATAATCTGCACGAAGAGAAAGACGAGGAGCGCAAATGAAACGACGTGACACCATCGTGCGCTACACCGCGCCGGAACGTATCAACCACTGGATCACCGCCTTCTGCTTCATCCTGGCGGCGGTGAGCGGGCTGGGCTTTTTGTTCCCGTCCTTCAACTGGTTGATGCAAATCATGGGCACACCGCAGCTGGCGCGAATTCTGCACCCGTTTGTCGGCGTGGTTATGTTTGCCTCGTTCATCATCATGTTTTTCCGTTACTGGCATCAAAACCTAATCAATCGGGATGATATCTTTTGGGCGAAGAATATTCGTAAGATCGTCGTCAACGAGGAAGTAGGTGACACCGGGCGTTATAACTTCGGTCAGAAATGCGTTTTCTGGGCGGCGATTATTTTCCTGGTTCTGCTGCTGGTGAGCGGCGTGATTATCTGGCGTCCTTATTTTGCGCCTGCTTTCTCAATCCCGGTGATCCGATTCGCGTTAATGCTGCATTCATTTGCCGCAGTGGCGTTAATTGTGGTTATCATGGTGCATATCTACGCCGCCCTTTGGGTGAAAGGCACGATTACCGCCATGGTGGAAGGATGGGTTACCAGCGCCTGGGCGAAGAAACATCACCCGCGCTGGTACCGTGAGGTCCGCAAGACAACGGAAAAGAAAGCTGAATGAGTATTCGCATAATCCCGCAAGATGAGCTGGGTTCGAGCGAGAAACGTACGGCGAATATGATTCCGCCGTTATTGTTCCCTCGGCTCAAGAATTTATACAACCGCCGCGCCGAGCGTCTGCGCGAGCTGGCAGAAAATAATCCGCTGGGTGATTACCTGCGCTTTGCTGCGCTTATCGCCCACGCCCAGGAAGTGGTGCTGTACGACCATCCGCTGGAGATGGATCTGACCGCGCGCATTAAAGAAGCCAGCGCACAGGGCAAGCCCCCGCTGGATATTCACGTTCTGCCGCGTGATAAGCACTGGCAAAAGCTGCTGATGGCGCTAATTGCTGAGCTGAAACCTGAAATGAGCGGCCCGGCGCTGGCAGTGATTGAGAATCTGGAGAAGGCATCGACTCAGGAGCTGGAAGATATGGCCAGCGCGCTGTTTGCCTCTGATTTCTCGTCCGTCAGCAGCGATAAAGCGCCGTTTATCTGGGCTGCGCTGTCGCTCTACTGGGCGCAGATGGCCAATCTGATCCCCGGCAAAGCCCGCGCTGAATACGGCGAACAACGTCAATATTGCCCGGTATGTGGCTCTATGCCGGTGTCCAGCATGGTGCAAATTGGCACCACTCAGGGTCTGCGTTACCTGCACTGCAACCTGTGTGAAACCGAATGGCACGTAGTGCGCGTAAAATGCAGCAACTGCGAGCAGAGCGGCAAACTGCATTACTGGTCGCTGGATGACGAACAGGCCGCGATTAAAGCCGAAAGCTGCGATGACTGCGGCACTTACCTGAAGATTCTTTATCAGGAAAAAGAACCGAAAGTTGAAGCCGTGGCAGATGACCTCGCCTCTCTGGTACTGGACGCGCGAATGGAGCAAGAAGGCTACGCCCGTAGTTCCATTAACCCGTTCCTGTTTCCGGGTGAAGGAGAGTAATCTCTGACGTTTTCCGGGTGGCGCAGGTCGCCCGGATTACAGCTCATAGGGTGTGACGACACCATCTCTCGTATTCCGCGTTACCCATTCAAGATCATGCCGCAATTGTCTGTTTGCCTCGTTCTTCCCTCCAACACATCGATAAGGTTATGGGTATGTCACTGATGACAAGCGTATGATTGCCTGATGCGCTGCGCTTATCAGGCCTACCAATAAACTTCAATATATTGAATTTGCATGACTTTGTAGGCCGGATAAGGCGTTCACGCCGCATCCGGCATGAACAACGCGCACGTTGTCAGCAATCTGATTGACATCATTTTTTCCCATTACCATTCCTCGCGCAGCTTACGCTGATATTCGACACCATCTTCCTCACACCCTTGCCAGATGCCAGGAACACTGGTTCTTGCTGTTTGCGATTGATTTATCAGGTATTGATCTACCGCTTCCCTTAATAGGTCCGCACGAGGAAGATTACGCTGCACCTCGAGATCATCAAGTTGCTTAATCACCTCATTCGATAAATCGAGTAAAATTCTGCCCATATCTATACCTGCCAGAGAGTTCATAAATATCTCGCCAATATCATTTTTGAATCTATGGAGAGAAAAGTACCCTTGCCGAATCTTTAAAGAAAGCTCATTTACGCATCATTTTTTATTTTTGCGAGGCGTTTTCCAGATACGATGTAACAGTTGCAGTTATTATAAGTTCAAGTAAAACAGCCTTGTATTAATACCAGAATAAGGGCATCTGTTTTTTATATTCAAGAATGAAAAATTTTTTTCATTCCTTATGCTCCTTACACTGATCATCAACACCAACTACCTCCCCCTTTTGCCTGCCTCCCTTTGCTTTACGCACCGGAAATTGCTGCCGCTCCAGATATTGCTCAACCGCTTCGCGTAAAATTGCAGATCGTGAAACCTTACGCCAGCCCCGAAGCTTGTTCAGCCGTTTAATTGCCTCTTCTGATAAATGAAGAAAAACCGTATTCATCGCCATTACCACCACCTTACATATATTACTCATTAATGTATGTGCGAAAATTACGCCGAAAAAGCATTTAAAAAAATGCGGATTTTTGCATGTCATTTTGTTTTTGCGAGGCGTTTTCCAGAAATAATAAGAGCGTTGCAGTTGTTTCATTTATTACTCAAAAATGGTTTAGTTATCGCCCAGGATGAGTTATGGGTGCTATGAATATATTATATTCACGGATATTTATTTGCATAATCTGAATGGTGTAGCCGAAAAACGTCAGCATCCTAACAGCACCAGGATTTAAGGTGAAATTAATCTTTCATCACAGACCGGTCAGTACTGCCACCAACCGGTCTTTACTTGCTCATCGTTATAATTTTGTTGGTAACAGTTCGGGAAACAAGGAATTCCTTCCGGAACACCCCCGGCATCATCCGATAGCATTGACGTCAATCATCAGCGCGACGATGAGTTTTTTTAATCGCATCATAGGGTGGCGACGTTCAGCACGATTACGGGTCATAGCAAAACTCCTGAGCAGGCGGCCACTATGCCGCTTTCACTGGAGTTCTGAATACTGGTACTTTCTGTATGGCTTCGCCATGCCCCTCGCGGCTAAGTACCTGCACACATCTCTCTTTGTATGTCATTTTTGCAATGCATTGTCCGAATTCTGATAATCCTAATGAGTTTTACTCGTCAGACTCCCATCCCTACGGTATACGAGTTATATTCATGAATGAAATCGACATTTTTAAAAAACGAATCTTGTAAAACATCAGTGTTGATATTACCTTGCAATCCAACATTGAATTTGTTAGAGACATGAAGAACTCGAATATCAAAAAGGTTTTTTAACATCATTAATTCTTCGGGTGTTAATGAATCGCAACTAAAATATCCCTGTTGATCAAAAAGATTTTCTATTTCTCCACTATCGGCGAGGCGTTTTTCAAGGAGTGTTTGCAACATCGAGTTGCCAAGGACAATGGATATCGTGCGATCTTTCGCAGATTTACACCCCATCACAACGGCAACATTCGTATCCCCCTCAAGAGTTTCATTTATCGCCGTCGCTAAAATGGTGGTCAAACACGCAAACGGAACTGTATTTCTTTCGTGATTTAATTTATCTACCAGTTCATTCCATTTATCAAAAGCCGGGCTATATTTGTTGCGCACAGAAATATCCGACTGGTTAAACAATTCAGCCATGCGATTTTTTATCATCTCGATATCCGGCGAACCAGAAAGACTTTGCGCATAATACGGTCCTGATGATGTTGCATACATTAATGCCAAGCCCACAACTGTCGCCATGATGGGCGCAGCCACGGTTTTGGCAAGGGCGACGCTGCGATGGCTATGCGCTTCACAGGCTAAAGGAACATATTCCACTGACTGCGGTAATTCCTTACATGCCTCCCTCATCATTGCGGTATGCTTTACAAACAACGGTTTTTCACTGCCCAAAAAAACTTTCTGCTTAATTGCACTAAGAAAACGCAAATCAAAAATAATTGTTTTTGGTTTATTATTTTTTGGCACATTTCCTATTATCCCGCTAAGAACCTTCCTTGCTGCATGGAGATTTTTTTGCACAGCACATAACACAATTGATGAAGCCTTCTCCACTGCATTATTGATTTTAATTTTAAAATCCGCATGATATACGTTGACGGGCAATGCAAGTATATCTGGACCTACATCTTTTGCTGAGTATTTATTGGTGATCGACGGACGTGAACCCACGAGAAAACTTAGCTGCAAATTATGCTCTATATTATCAGCTGTTTTTGTGGTGTGGTTAAACATAGAGATGCCACCTTTCATTCTTTCACACATATCCTCAACTTTTTCACTTCGTTCTTGTGGCAATTTGGCTTTAACATTAATTTGATGATTTTTACCCGTGCATTCCTTAACTACAAGGGGAATGTTATCTAAAGTGCCATACAGGCTAATAACGTCACCAGGATTTTTATCATGTAAGTAAGTTTGATTAATACTTGAAGCATTCACAAAGAGGGTCAATATTATAACTGTTTATAACTTCACCTACATCAAGTGTGTAGTGCTTACTCTGGAGACTGCCATCCTTATTTAATTGTATATCAATCAATATATCCCCGGACTTTGTCACCATATCTTTGCCATAAACCATTTGCATAGCCATTTCGAGGAGATTTTTATCTAACTGATTGCGGGCGTTGAGTAAGCGATTACCAAATAATTTATATACTGTTCCCGTCATTGCCAGCGCTGCGCTTTCTGGTACTTTGCGTTTCCACAGTGAGGTTTCTCTATTTTTAAACAGGTCATATTCATTATTACTCGACAAACCATGCTTCAGTTCGTTAACACAATCGCACAGTTGCTCCTCACCTTCCATTTTAAGGCAAAGTGAAAATTGATTTAATGGCGTTTACTTCGGTGATTTATTACTCATTAGTTGTTTTTCTAAATTAACAACAGAATAACTTTCTTGTTTAATGAGATTAATATTGGCAACCATTATAGCCTCCTTCCCACGGTTTAAGAGCAAACATACAACATAATGATTCATAACATACAGAGCAGTAAATGAATGATACTGACAATGTATGCCAGCCCATTATCTTTGCATAATGTTTGTGAGCTATAGATTTTAAAAATATTTATGAAAAAAGTATGGCTCCAGAGGGGGTTTTGACTATCAAAAATCGCTCAAACCTGAACTAAGATGATGAGTTAAGCATTATCTGCAATAATTGCCACTCAGCTCTACAAATAATATTTAAATGCTCCTGAACAGTGATGTAGCAAGACACGTATGGTGCCAACGAAGAATAAAAATTTATAAAGTTCTTATTCAATATAACCGGAATAGTCAGGGACTGATGTAAATGACCGGAATGAATGAGAGAGGCAGCACCGCCCCTCTCCATAAGCTACTCTTCTTCGTTCCCGCCCTCTTCATACGGGCCAAATGGCTTCGCGGGCAGAACGATATACGTGCCTTCAAACACTGCACCCGGCGTCTCGTCGCCAAAGATTTCGACCTGCATCTGCACCCGTGCTTTTCGTCCGCGCGCCAGACGGTCGAGATCGCCGCTTAAGGCACCAAGGTCGGCTACCGCATGGGGTTTACCGCTAATCGGTTTGCTGTAGCGGATATGCGCATCCGCCAGAATAATCGTTCCGCCGAGGTGGCGTTCACGCAGCATCAGCCAGATAAGCCCCCAACCGGTGAGCGTCGCCAGCGAGAATAAACTCCCGGCAAACAGCGTATGGTGCGGATTCTGATTGCCGGTTTCCGGCATGGTGGTGATAAATTTTTGCCCGGTATATTGTTGAATACGCACGCCCATTTTTTCACTAAGCGGGATATGTTCGTACCACGCCTGTTGCAGCTGCGCGCACCAGTCGCCGCGATGCAAAATATCATCCAGAGTGGCGACGGGCTTAATCATCAAAAAATGGCGAATCGGCGTGGTGGTTGGCGTGGTGATTTCTCCCTGATTAACAAACCCCAGCTTGGCGAAAAACTCCACCGCGTCTTCACGGGCGCTACAGGTCACGCGCTTAACGCCTTCCTGACGCGCCACCGACTCCAGGGTCATCGCCATCAGCGTTCCTAACCCTTTGTCCTGCACGTCCGGGTGAACGGCCATAAAGCGAATGGACGCTTCATTGTCGGCATTAATATACAATCGGCCTACCGCCACCAGATTACCCTGCTCGTCGACGACCATCTGGTGATGCGCCATCGCATCCCACGCGTCGCGTTCCGAACCTTTTGGTTGATGCAGGGGCTTACGCAACATTTCCCAGCGAAACTGATAGTAACGCTCTAACTCTTCTTCTGTTTGTGGAACCTGAAGGTGATACATAGCGATACTCTCTCTTGTTTCCCGTGACAACCCTGGAAGCTGGCTCATACCTGCAACCAGAATGTCACGGGGCCATCATTGACCAGCGATACCTGCATATCGGCAGCGAAGCGTCCTGTTTGCGTGTTCATCTCTTGCTGGCGGCAGCGTTCGACGAAATAGTCATATAACGCCTCTGCGCGATCCGGTGATGCGCCTTTGGAGAAACTTGGGCGCATCCCCCGTTCGGTATCTGCGGCGAGGGTAAACTGGGAAACCACCAGTACACTGCCGCCCGCCTGTTGCACGTTGAGATTCATCTTGCCTTCGGCATCGCTAAAGATGCGGTAGCCGAGCACACGCTCGCACAGACGGTTTGCTTTCTGTTCGTCGTCATCCTTTTCGACACCCAATAACACCAAAAGTCCCGCGCCAATTTCGCCCGTCACTTCTCCCTCCACGGTGACGCTGGCACGGGTTACGCGTTGAATTAATGCAATCATGGTTCGTCGTCTTCTTCTTGTTCAGCTGCTTGTTTTAGTTTGCGGTATTCCCCGAGAGTGACAGTAATTTCCGCGCCAAGCAAGACGATACACCATGTCCAGTAGACCCAAACAAAGAGAATGGGGATCACCGCCAGCACACCGTAAATGAGCTGATATGACGGGAACATGGTGATATAAAGCGCGAAACCTTTCTTTCCTGCTTCGAACAGGAGTGCGGCGACAAACGCGCCGACAATCGCGTCGCGGTTAGGTACGCGGATGGTAGGAACAATGCTGTACAGCAACCAGAAGGAGATCCACGACAACAGCAACGGAAAAATACGCAGCACGTTGTCGATGACAGTATTGAGATCGCTCGCCCAGCGCAGGGAGAGCAAATAGGAACTGATCGCCAGACTGGCCCCTGCCAGCAGCGGCCCCAGCGTTAAAATCATCCAGTACACGGCGAACGAGTAAATTTTTGGTCGCGCTCGTTTACTGCGCCAGATGGTATTCAACGCGCTATCGATGGAGTACATCAACAATAACGCGGTGACGATCAGCCCGCACGCCCCAACGGCGGTCATCTTGTTGGAATTAGCAACAAATTGTTCGATATACCGCTGAATAACATCGCCAGTAGCAGGCAGAAAGTTGGCAAAAATAAAGTGACGTAACTGAATGCTGACGTCGGAAAACATGGGAAAAGCGGCGAAAAGCGCAAAAACAACGGCAACCAGCGGCACTAATGAGAGCAACGACACATAGGCAAGGTTACCTGCCAGGGTTGTCATGTTGTCCTCATCAATACGTTGCCAGAGTAGTTTTAGCCAGGCCCATAGTGGACGGGTACGGTGCCTGGCTTTGTCCTGAATGGTTTTTAGCATAACACCTTCGCGAAATAGTCCGGGATGGTGGTTTTATCTTTCACCAGAATACTGGTAATGCCTAGCTGATTAGCTCCTTCTATATTATCGGCGTTATCGTCGAAAAAGACCGTATCGCTGGGTGAAAAACCTTCCGCCTGCAAAACATGCTGGTAAATTCGTGCTTCAGGTTTGCGCATCCCCAGATCTTGCGACAGATAGATATGGTCAGCAGCATCACGAATTTCCGGGTATTCTTCCGGCCAGAAGGTGGTATGCAGGCGGTTGGTATTGGAAAGCACCACCACGCGATGCCCCTGCTCACGCAGTTTATGCATGATGGCGATCACTTCCGGGCGCAGCGCAACAAACACCGCCTGCCAGCCGTGAGAGAACTGCTCGTAGCTTAGCGGTAGAGCCATCTCATGACACAGCGCCTCTGCGAACGCTTCGTCGCTAATTTCCCCACGCTCATGCTGATGAAACGCCTCCCCCATATGAAAACTCTTCTTAAGCGATGCCAGCGGAATACGCGTTAAATCGCTCCAGGCTCCCAGCACACGGTTAAAGTCGATATCGACAATCACATTACCTAAATCAAAGATATAGAGCATTTTTGCCTCCTTTCGCGCCACAAGAAATTAACTGTAGCGGGAAAGGATGGGTTTGGCTATGTGGCAAGGTATGAAGCCAGGTTAACGGTCACAAAAATCTACGCGTCTTCCTGGGGAAGAATGATTTCAATTTGGCTGTCTTGTAAGCGTGATTTTAGCGCAGCGGGCGGCAGCTCGTCGGTAAAGAGCGCAGTGACCTGTGCCACGTTACCAATTTCAACCGCCGCCGAAGCATGATACTTAGTGTGATCGGCGACCAGCAGAATATTTCTCGCGTGCGCCATCATCGTTTTCACCACGTTAGCTTCGTTTACATCAAACTCCATCAACGCGCCATCGCTCTCAATCGCCCCAACGCTTGTTACCAGATAATCAGCACGAAAATCAGCCACAAAGGACGCCGCTGAAGGGCCAATGATCCCGCTATTATGAGAGCGCAACGTACCGCCGGGCACCATCACTTCAAAGCGCGGGTTGTGGTAAAGAATATGCGCCACACGCAGGCTGTTGGTGATTATCCGCAAATGATTATGGTTAAGTAACGCCCGGGCAACATGCTCAACAGTCGTACCAATGGTGATAAATATTGTTGAACCATCAGGAATATAGTCTGCCACCGCTTCGGCAATCGCTTTTTTTTCTCGGTTTGCGAAACCTCACGCTGCTCGAACGCCGTATTAACGACGCTGGAAGCCCGACCCGCGCCACCGTGATGGCGCGTAATCAGGCCTTGCTCGCTTAATTTACGAATATCCCGGCGGACCGTCTGCGTGGAGACATCCAGCAGATTTGCCAGCTCATCAATATTCATATACCCACGCTCGGCGATCAGCATGAGGAGTTGGTCGTGCCGCGGGTTACCGGTTAGTTCGGTAAGGCTCATGAAAATTCCTCGAAAAACCATCACCCTGGCATTTTATACAAAAAGTGACAAAAAAGATCGGGTTTGATCACAGTCAGGGATCCCGGCTCGTCCACCGGGACGTGTGCATTTTAACGCCGCTACACCGCTGGCGAAGCGGACTGACTCCGCTAAATCCCCACTTGTTGCCAGCGCCACCGCCAAAGCGCCGTGAAAAACATCACCCGCACCTGTGGTATCTACCACATCAACTTTGAAGGCCGGTTGATGCTGACGCCCACCATTTTCCAGCCAGTCGCAGCCTGCGCTACCCTGGGTCACATAGACATGACCATTTGTGAGCGTTTGTGCCTGTTTTAGCGCACTGGCCATCTCTTTCACGCCCGTTAAGCGCGCCAGACCCGGTTCTGAAAAGGCCGCGTGATCGCTTAATGCCACCAGCTCACTGATATCCTGCGGCGTAATGTCCCCGTCCAGAACGGTCATCACACCCGCCTGACGGGCCAGGGTGAAGGCTTTTTTAACGCCGTCGTGCCAGCGTACATCTGCCAGCACAACATCCCACTGAGAGAAATCAATTTCCTCCAACCACTCTGCGTCAGGCAGCAGATCCGGGCTGGGGTAGTTAATGATTATCCGCTCGCCTTTGGTATCCACCATGATGGCGGATTGCGAAGATTTCGCCTGGTTATACCGTTTGGTGTAACGGGTGTTAACGCCCCAGGATTCCAGCTCTGCTAGCAGGCTGTTGCCCGCGTCGTCATCACCTACGCGACCAATAAAATCGACCTGCGCCCCCAGCCTTGCCGCCGCAACCGCTGCCGTCGCCGCTGGCCCGCCACCAACTTCCGTATAATTTCTCGCCACGTATTTACCGCTCTCCGTCGGTAACCCTTCCACGTAATAGATGCGATCCATCACGGTTATACCTACACAAGCAACACGAATCATGGTCATTCCTTAAACATTTTGGGATGCGTTCATTTTCATTTCACCAATTGTTTAAAAAGTGACGGCTGTCAATTTTTTGACGATAAATTACAAATGCGATCAAAAACAGACAAGCAAAGCATGCCATAAATGACAAAAAGTGACATCACTGTATTCAGGAGAGGGTTATGGCAGCAATCGCGTTTATCGGTTTAGGACAAATGGGTTCGCCAATGGCGAGCAATTTATTGCAGCAAGGGCATCAACTTCGCGTCTTTGATGTGAACGCCGAAGCTGTGCGGCATCTGGTAGACAAAGGTGCGACTCCCGCCGCCAACCCGGTGCAGGCCGCTAAAGATGCCGAATTTATCATTACCATGTTGCCGAATGGCGATCTGGTGCGCAACGTGTTGTTCGGTGAAAACGGCGTTTGCGAAGGCTTATCTACCGATGCGCTGGTCATTGATATGTCCACCATCCATCCGCTGCAAACCGATAAATTGATTGCCGATATGCAAGCCAAAGGCTTCAGCATGATGGATGTTCCGGTAGGCCGTACTTCTGCAAATGCCATTACCGGTACTCTGTTACTGCTGGCTGGCGGCACCGCTGAACAAGTTGAACGTGCCACACCGATCCTGATGGCGATGGGCAGTGAGTTGATCAACGCTGGCGGTCCGGGCATGGGGATCCGCGTTAAGCTCATCAACAACTACATGAGCATCGCGCTCAATGCGCTTTCGGCAGAAGCCGCCGTTTTGTGCGAAGCCCTGAATCTTCCCTTCGATGTTGCCGTCAAAGTGATGAGCGGTACCGCCGCCGGTAAAGGTCACTTCACCACTTCCTGGCCAAACAAAGTCCTCAGCGGAGATCTTTCTCCCGCCTTCATGATCGATCTTGCCCATAAGGATCTTGGCATCGCCCTTGATGTCGCCAACCAGCTGCATGTGCCAATGCCGCTGGGGGCCGCCTCACGGGAGGTTTATAGCCAGGCGCGCGCATCGGGCGGTTTTGCCATGCTGGCGGTCGATCAGCGCGAAGCCATGCGCATGATGTTTGCCGCGGCTGGGGCACCCGCTCCGGTAGCCGATAGCGTTTTAACTGATTTCAAAGTTAACGCTGCAAAGGCCCTCTCGCCTTATGCCTCGGCGATTCTGGTAGATCAACAATTCTGCTACCGCCAGGTGGTTGAGCAAAACGCGATTGCCAAAAGTTGCGCCATGATTGTCGCCGCCGATGAGTTCATTCCTGGCAACGGTATTCCGGTCGATAGCGTGGTTATTGACCGCAAAATCAATCCGCTACAGATCAAACAAGACGGTGGCAAAGCCTTAAAACTGCTGGTGCTGTGGCGTAGTGATGAAGATGCGCAGCAACGTCTGGATATGGTGAAAGAGTTCAACGGACTGTGCCACTCACACGGTCTGGTAAGCATCATTGAGCCAGTCGTCCGCCCACCGCGTCGTGGCGATAAATTCGATCGCGAACAAGCGGTCATCGATGCCGCCAAAGAGCTGGGCGACAGTGGCGCTGACCTCTACAAAGTTGAAATGCCGCTTTATGGCAAAGGTCCGCAACAAGAGCTTCTCTGTGCTTCACAACGTCTGAATGACCATATCAATATGCCATGGGTGATCCTCTCTTCCAGTGTCGACGAAAAACTGTTCCCGCGTGCCGTACGCGTGGCAATGACGGCGGGCGCATCGGGATTCCTGGCAGGCCGTGCAGTCTGGGCATCGGTCGTCGGTTTACCAGACAACGAGCTGATGCTCCGTGACGTTTGCGCACCGAAATTACAACAACTTGGCGATATCGTCGACGAAATGATGGCTAAACGCCGCTAAGATGAGGATAAAAGGAATGAAATGGTTTAACACCCTAAGCCACAACCGTTGGCTGGAACAGGAAACCGACCGCATCTTTGATTTTGGTAAAAATTCCGTAGTGCCGACTGGTTTTGGCTGGTTAGGCAATAAAGGGCAAATCAAAGAAGAGATGGGCACCCATCTGTGGATCACAGCTCGTATGTTGCACGTTTATTCCGTTGCTGCGGCGATGGGTCGACCTGGCGCTTACGCGTTGGTTGATCACGGTATTAAAGCCATGAACGGCGCACTGCGTGATAAAAAATATGGCGGCTGGTATGCCTGCGTGAATGACGAGGGCGTGGTGGATGCCTCCAAACAGGGCTATCAACACTTCTTTGCTCTGCTGGGTGCCGCCAGCGCCGTCACAACGGGTCACCCGGAAGCGCGCAAGCTGCTCGATTACACCATTGAGATTATCGAGAAATATTTCTGGAGCGAAGAAGAGCAGATGTGCCTGGAATCCTGGGACGAAGCCTTCAGCAAAACCGAAGAGTACCGCGGCGGCAATGCCAATATGCACGCGGTGGAAGCTTTCTTGATTGTTTATGACGTCACTCACGACAAAAAATGGCTGGATCGCGCGATTCGCGTGGCTTCCGTGATTATCCACGACGTCGCCAGAAATAATCATTATCGCGTTAACGAACACTTCGATACCCAGTGGGATCCGCTGCCGGATTACAACAAAGATAACCCGGCGCATCGCTTCCGCGCGTTCGGAGGTACACCAGGCCACTGGATCGAATGGGGCCGTTTAATGCTGCACATCCATGCTGCCCTGGAAGCCCGTTGCGAACAACCACCAGCATGGCTGCTAGAAGATGCCAAAGGTCTGTTTAACGCCACCGTGCGCGATGCCTGGGCACCCGATGGCGCGGACGGGATTGTTTATACCGTTGACTGGGAAGGAAAACCGGTGGTCCGCGAACGTGTACGTTGGCCTATCGTCGAAGCAATGGGTACGGCCTACGCGCTCTACACCGTCACTGGCGATCGCCAGTATGAAACCTGGTATCAAACATGGTGGGAGTACTGCATTAAGTACCTGATGGACTATGAAAATGGTTCCTGGTGGCAGGAGCTGGATGCGGACAATAAGGTCATCACCAAAGTCTGGGACGGCAAACAGGATATTTATCACCTGCTGCATTGCCTGGTGATCCCGCGTATCCCGTTAGCGCCCGGCATGGCTCCAGCGGTTGCAGCGGGTCTGCTGGATATTAATGCGAAATAACTGATCTGAAAATAGGGTGCGGGTTTTCCCCTCACCCTAACCCTCTCCCCAAAGGGGCGAGGGGACCGTCCGGTGCAGTTTTTGGGTTTCACATCAGCCTCACGGGAGGCTGTATGTCGTTAATTAAGGTGCCTTGTATGCAAATCACCAATATGCATTGCAGTGGACAGACCGTTTCACTTGCCGCGGGGGATTATCACGCGACCATTGTGACCGTCGGTGCTGGTCTGGCTGAATTAACCTTTCAGGGTTGTCATTTAGTCATCCCGCACAAACCCGAAGAGATGCCGCTGGCGCATCTGGGTAAAGTGCTTATTCCGTGGCCGAACCGGATCGCCAACGGCTGTTACCGTTATCAGGGGCAGGAATATCAGTTACCCATTAATGAACATAGTTCAAAAGCCGCTATTCACGGGCTGCTTGCCTGGCGAGACTGGCAAATTAGTGAATTAACCACCACCAGCGTTACCCTGACAGCTTTTCTGCCGCCCAGTTACGGCTATCCGTTTATGCTGGCTTCACAAGTTGTTTATTCGCTCAACGCACACACGGGTCTTTCCGTTGAGATCGCAAGCCAGAATATCGGCACTGTCGCAGCGCCTTATGGCGTGGGTATTCATCCTTATTTAACCTGCAACTTAACATCTGTTGATGAATATCTGTTCCAGCTTCCGGCAAACCAGGTTTATGCCGTCGATGAACACGTAAATCCGACAACGCTTCACCACGTTGATGAGCTGGATTTAAATTTCACGCAGGCGAAAAAAATAGCCGCGACAAAAATCGACCACACCTTTAAAACCGCTAATGATTTGTGGGAAATGACCATTACCCATCCACAGCAGGCGCTTTCGGTAAGCCTTTGTTCCGATCAACCCTGGGTGCAGGTTTATAGCGGTGAAAAATTACAGCGTCAGGGACTGGCAGTTGAACCTATGAGTTGCCCGCCTAACGCCTTTAATTCAGGTATCGACTTATTATTACTGGAACCAGGAAAACCGCACCGCCTGTTTTTTAATATTTACGGACAGAGAAAATAACTTGTATTGATTAGCAGTCAAAATCATTGAAGAACATTTCACTCGCTAAAGGCAACATTATGTATCTTCAATTTATTAAGTTAAAAACAGCTCAGCTTCTGTAAAGTTTTTATATATCAGTTTTATGAGAATCATTTTACATAAGCCTGTAATAACAGGAAGGCAACAATCTCGTTCTCAACTCTATGGAGATTAGTTATGGATACGCCACGTCCACAGTTATTAGATTTTCAATTTCATCAGAATAACGACAGTTTTACCCTACATTTTCAACAACGTCTTATTTTAACCCATAGCAAAGATAATCCTTGTTTATGGATTGGCTCAGGTATAGCGGATATCGATATGTTCCGCGGTAATTTCAGCATTAAAGATAAACTACAGGAGAAAATTGCGCTTACCGACGCCATCGTCAGCCAGTCACCGGATGGTTGGTTAATTCATTTCAGCCGTGGTTCTGACATTAGCGCCACGCTGAATATCTCTGCCGACGATCAGGGCCGTTTATTGCTGGAACTACAAAACGACAACCTTAACCACAACCGTATCTGGCTGCGCCTTGCCGCTCAACCAGAGGACCATATCTACGGCTGCGGCGAACAGTTTTCCTACTTCGATCTGCGCGGCAAACCGTTCCCGCTATGGACCAGTGAACAAGGCGTTGGTCGCAACAAACAAACCTATGTCACCTGGCAGGCCGACTGCAAAGAAAATGCGGGCGGCGACTATTACTGGACTTTCTTCCCACAGCCTACGTTTGTCAGCACGCAGAAGTATTACTGCCATGTTGATAACAGTTGCTACATGAACTTCGACTTTAGCGCCCCGGAATACCATGAACTGGCGCTGTGGGAAGACAAAGCTACGCTACGTTTTGAATGTGCTGACACATACATCTCCCTGCTGGAAAAATTAACTGCCCTGCTGGGACGCCAGCCAGAACTGCCCGACTGGATTTATGACGGGGTAACGCTCGGCATTCATGGCGGGACGGAAGTGTGCCAGAAGAAACTGGACACCATGCGTAACGCGGGCGTGAAGGTTAACGGCATCTGGGCGCAGGACTGGTCTGGGATCCGTATAACCTCTTTTGGCAAGCGCGTGATGTGGAACTGGAAGTGGAACAGCGAAAACTACCCGCAACTGGATTCACGCATTAAGCAGTGGAATCAGGAGGGCGTGCAGTTCCTGGCCTATATCAACCCGTATGTTGCCAGCGATAAAGATCTCTGCGAAGAAGCGGCACAACACGGCTATCTAGCAAAAGATGCCTCTGGCGGTGACTATCTGGTGGAGTTTGGCGAGTTTTACGGCGGCGTTGTCGATCTCACTAATCCAGAAGCCTACGCCTGGTTCAAGGAAGTGATCAAAAAGAACATGATTGAACTCGGCTGCGGCGGCTGGATGGCTGACTTCGGCGAGTATCTGCCCACCGACACGTACCTGCATAACGGCGTCAGTGCCGAAATTATGCATAACGCCTAGCCTGCGCTGTGGGCGAAGTGTAACTACGAAGCCCTTGAAGAAACAGGCAAGCTCGGCGAGATCCTCTTCTTTATGCGCGCCGGTTCTACCGGTAGCCAGAAATACTCCACCATGATGTGGGCGGGCGACCAGAACGTGGACTGGAGTCTCGACGATGGCCTGGCGTCCGTAGTCCCGGCGGCGCTGTCGCTGGCAATGACCGGACATGGTCTGCATCACAGCGACATTGGCGGTTACACCACCCTGTTTGAGATGAAGCGCAGCAAAGAGCTGCTGCTGCGCTGGTGCGATTTCAGCGCCTTCACGCCGATGATGCGCACCCACGAAGGTAACCGTCCTGGCGACAACTGGCAGTTTGACGGCGATGCGGAAACTATCGCCCATTTTGCCCGTATGACTACCGTTTTCACCACCCTGAAACCTTATCTGAAAGAGGCCGTCGCGCTGAATGCGAAGTCCGGTCTGCCGGTCATGCGCCCGCTGTTCCTGCATTACGAAGACGATGCACATACCTATTCCCTGAAATATCAGTACCTGTTAGGCCGCGACATTCTGGTCGCTCCGGTACACGAAGAAGGTCGCAGCGACTGGACGCTCTATCTGCCGGAGGATAACTGGGTACATGCCTGGACGGGTGAAGCGTTCCGGGGCGGGGAAGTTACCGTTAATGCGCCCATCGGCAAGCCGCCGGTCTTTTATCGCGCCGATAGCGAATGGGCGGCACTGTTCGCGTCGTTAAACAGCATCTAATCACATCCGCCCGTGGGGAAACTCATGGGCAAAGGGAGAACATCGATGAGTCACATCACAACGGAAGATCCAGCAACTTTACGCCTGCCCTTTAAAGAGAAACTCTCTTACGGTATTGGCGACCTGGCCTCTAACATCCTGCTGGATATCGGTACGCTTTATCTTTTGAAGTTTTATACCGACGTTCTGGGGCTGCCAGGCACCTATGGCGGCATTATCTTTTTGATTTCAAAATTCTTTACTGCGTTTACCGATATGGGTACCGGCATTATGTTGGATTCCCGACGCAAGATCGGTCCAAAAGGTAAGTTCCGTCCTTTTATTCTGTATGCGTCATTCCCGGTCACCTTACTGGCGATCGCCAACTTTGTCGGCACACCGTTTGATGTCACCGGTAAAACGGTGATGGCCACTATTCTGTTTATGCTTTACGGACTGTTTTTCAGCATGATGAACTGCTCCTACGGCGCAATGGTCCCGGCAATCACCAAAAACCCCAACGAACGCGCCTCACTGGCGGCATGGCGTCAGGGCGGCGCTACGCTGGGCCTGCTGCTGTGCACGGTGGGATTCGTGCCAGTTATGAATCTTATCGAAGGTAATCAGAAACTTGGCTATATCTTCGCCGCCACGCTGTTTTCACTGTTCGGCCTGCTGTTTATGTGGATCTGCTACTCAGGCGTGAAAGAGCGTTATGTCGAAACCCAACCAACCAATCCGGCGCAAAAGCCTGGCCTGTTGCAATCTTTCCGCGCAATTGCCGGTAACCGCCCACTGTTCATTCTGTGTATTGCCAACCTCTGCACCTTAGGGGCGTTTAACGTCAAGCTCGCCATTCAGGTCTATTACACCCAGTACGTACTTAACGATCCCATCCTGTTGTCGTATATGGGATTTTTCAGCATGGGCTGTATTTTCATCGGCGTGTTCCTGATGCCTGGCGCAGTCAGACGTTTTGGTAAGAAGAAGGTCTATATCGGCGGCCTGCTGATTTGGGTGCTGGGCGATCTGCTCAACTATTTCTTCGGCGGCGGCTCGGTCAGCTTTGTGGCGTTCTCCTGCCTGGCGTTCTTCGGCTCAGCGTTTGTTAACAGCCTGAACTGGGCGCTGGTTTCCGACACCGTCGAGTACGGCGAGTGGCGCACCGGCGTGCGTTCGGAAGGCACGGTCTACACCGGCTTCACCTTCTTTCGCAAAGTGTCTCAGGCGCTGGCTGGTTTCTTCCCCGGCTGGATGCTGACGCAAATTGGCTATGTGCCGAACGTCGCACAGGCTGACCACACCATTGAAGGGTTACGCCAGTTGATCTTCATCTACCCAAGCGCACTGGCGGTAGTCACCATTGTGGCGATGGGTTGCTTCTACAGCCTGAACGAGAAGATGTATGTCCGCATTGTGGAAGAGATAGAAGCCCGTAAACGCACGGCGTAATAATAATAAACGACGCCCTGCGGGGCGTTATAAGGAGTGATTATGTCTGACCATAATCCACTGACATTAAAACTGAATCTGCGGGAAAAAATCGCCTATGGTATGGGCGACGTCGGTTCGAATTTAATGCTCTGCATCGGTACTCTGTATCTCCTCAAACTTTATACCGATGAATTAGGGATGCCTGCTTACTATGGCGGGATTATCTTTCTGGTCGCGAAGTTTTTTACCGCGTTTACCGATATGCTCACCGGATTTTTACTCGACTCGCGGAAAAATATTGGGCCTAAAGGCAAATTTCGTCCCTTTATTTTATATGCAGCAGTTCCGGCGGCGTTAATTGCAACGCTCCAGTTTATCGCCACCACCTTTTGTTTGCCGGTTAAAACGACGATTGCCACCGCGCTGTTTATGATGTTTGGACTTTCATACAGTCTGATGAACTGCTCGTATGGTGCGATGATCCCGGCAATTACCAAAAACCCGAATGAGCGCGCGCAGCTCGCGGCTTACCGCCAGGGTGGTGCAACCATAGGGCTATTGATTTGTACCGTGGCGTTTATTCCGTTGCAGTCGCTTTTTTCTGACTCAACCGTCGGTTATGCCTGTGCGGCACTTATGTTCTCCATTGGCGGCTTTATTTTTATGATGCTGTGCTACAGAGGCGTCAAAGAGCATTATGTGGACACAGCGCCAACCGGACATAAAGCCAGTATTCTCAAATCTTTTTGCGCGATATTTCGTAATCCACCATTGCTGGTTTTATGCATTGCTAACCTGTGTACTCTGGCGGCATTTAATATCAAACTGGCGATTCAGGTCTATTACACCCAGTATGTGCTGAATGATATTAATTTATTGTCGTGGATGGGATTCTTCAGTATGGGATGCATCCTCGTCGGCGTATTACTGGTGCCAGTAACTGTAAAATGTTTTGGTAAAAAACAGGTTTATTTAGCTGGCATGGTGCTATGGGCGGTGGGTGATATACTGAATTATTTCTGGGGAAGTAACTCTTTCACTTTCGTCATGTTCTCTTGTGTCGCCTTTTTTGGCACGGCCTTTGTAAACAGCCTGAACTGGGCACTGGTACCAGATACCGTAGATTACGGTGAATGGAAAACCGGTATTCGTGCCGAAGGTTCTGTTTATACCGGTTATACCTTCTTTCGTAAAATTTCTGCCGCACTTGCTGGCTTCTTGCCAGGCATTATGCTGACGCAAATTGGTTATGTTCCCAACATCGCGCAAAGCGATGCGACATTACAGGGTTTGCGTCAGCTCATTTTTATCTGGCCTTGTGCACTGGCAATTATTGCTGCATTGACGATGGGATTCTTTTACACACTCAATGAAAAACGGTTTGCATTGATTATTGAGGAAATCAACCAACGAAAAAATAAAGAGATGGCGACAGAAAAAAAAACGGCTTCCGTAACGTTATAAATGTCAATAGCCGCTATTTCCATCCTGGTGGGTGGCGGCCTCCCTACGTTTAAAAAATGGACTTATTATGAAAAAGATTAATGCAATAATTTTATTATCTTCTCTGACCTCTGCCTCGGTATTTGCTGGCGCATACGTCGAAAACAGGGAGGCATATAATCTTGCCTCCGATCAGGGCGAGGTTATGCTACGTGTGGGTTATAACTTCGATATGGGCGCGGGTATTATGTTAACCAATACCTACACCTTTCAGCGAGAAGATGAACTAAAACATGGCTATAATGAAATTGAAGGTTGGTATCCTTTATTCAAACCAACCGATAAATTAACCATCCAGCCCGGTGGCTTAATTAAT